>JAYPMF010000054.1:5095-11785 GCA_038129785.1 Flavobacteriaceae bacterium | reverse complement strand
AGTTTATACTGTTACAAAATGATTAAACCTATTATAAAATAAATTTAACTAGTAAGGTTAAATTTTAAACTTTAAACTTATAATTAATGTTAAAAATACAAAACATATAACCATTATACATTAGAGTAATTTGACACTTAAATATTATATTTGCTAATCAATTTTAATGTCTTTGATGTTTAGTTAATTTGGAAAACACAAAAATTTATTTGCAAATAAGCATCTTTCTAATCTTATAAAACTTATAAAATATTGTATGGCCCAATAGTTAGTATAATAGGACGCGTAGCTCAGCTGGATAGAGCATCTGCCTTCTAAGCAGACGGTCACAGGTTCGAATCCTGTCGCGTTCACGGATTAATCAAAAGCAAGCAAAACTATAAAGCTTGCTTTTTTTATTTTCAGAGCTGAACCTTGTAGTATCATGGAATAAATCATAACTTCCAATTGTTAAATATCAAACCTAATAAGTTTGCGTAAATCTGATCTATTCTCTTTAAATATTTACACCTTTTTCCATCTTCCTTCCGCCTGGTGGAGCGGAGTTAGGGTGACTCGGGTAGATAGTTTATTTTCAGAGGTTTCTCTAAAATATCGATGGGTAAATCAAAACCCCTTCGGGTCGATATTTTGGGCTGTTCAAGGTATGGCCGCAGAACTATCGACTGCTGTTTTCTTGATGTTTAACATCAGGAAATCCAAACAAGCTGTCTCTATGCTGGTACTTAATAATCAAGCGGTTTTCAAAAAGAAAGCTAAAGGATTGGTTAAGTTTCATTGCACCCAGGGAGCTGAAGCATTCGATGCTGTTAACAAAGCTATCGAAACAGGTCAGGCGGTTACCCTAAAATTAAAATCTGTGGGGACCGACGCCTCGGGTGATATTGTTTCCGAATTTGAATTTGAATGGTCATTAAAAAAGAAATCCTCATGAATCAAGATTTTTACACGTCGCTTAAATTGCCCCTTATTGCAGCCCCTATGTTTTTAATTTCTGGACCTAAATTGGTGATCGAATGTTGTAAAAACGGAATTGTAGGTACTTTTCCTGCCCTTAACCAGAGAACTTCCGAAGGTTTTGAACAATGGGTGATTCAGATAAAACATGCCCTTGCTGCTTTTGAAAAGGAAACAGGTAAAAAAGCTGCTCCTTTTGGGGTCAATTTGATTGTTCATCCCACCAATATCAGGGTAAAGGCAGACTTAGATATCTGTGCAAAACACAAAGTTCCTCTGGTAATAACCTCTTTGGGAGCCATAGCTGATCTGGTCAACGTGGTCCATGGCTATGGAGGTTTGGTCTACCATGATATCATCAAAAAAAGGCATGCCGAAAAGGCAGCTCAAGCAGGAGTTGATGGCTTGATTGTTGTTGCTGCAGGTGCGGGAGGTCACGCTGGAACACTACATCCGATCCCACTGATCAACGAAGTAAAAAAAGTTTTTGATAAAAAAATAGTTCTATCCGGAAGCCTCGCTACAGGTAATGATATTGCCAGTGCACTCCAGATGGGAGCTGATATGGCTTATATGGGTACCCGATTTATTAATGTCGATGAAAGTATGGCTGATGAAGCGTATAAAAAAATGATAATAGAGAGTGGAGCAGAGGACATAATATACACAGCTGCCGTTTCCGGTGTTAAGGCTAGTTTTTTACGACCTAGTTTGGAGGCCATGGGTATCACTGAAGAGCGATGGAAAGAAACCAAAAAAATTAATTTTGGAACCGAATCCGATGCATTGAGTGAGGAAGCAAAAGCTTGGAAAACTATTTGGTCTGCCGGACAGGGGGTTACCAACATAAACGACACACTCAGTATTTCAACTTTGATTGGTAAATTAAGATCTGAATTTCTCGACGCTATTCAACGTCAGCAAGAACTTTTAAACCGCTACCAATGAATTTTGTTTAGAGGTCTTGAGTAAGTGATCTAACAATTTTATTATTGGACATAAAGGTTTTAAAAATCACCTTTATGGCAGTATATAAAGGAATAGCAACGATCATTCCCGTTGTTCCCATAAGGCTTCCTCCAGCTAAAATTACTATAAAAATCTCAAGCGGATGTGATTTAACACTGTTGGAAAATATAAATGGTTGACTTACGAAATTATCGATCAATTGCCCAATAAAGAAACCTATCATTACATAGATAGTCTTGGGGAGTATCACACTACTGAAGTCAGCCTCCAAATTACTGGTCATAGTCAGAAACATCATCAAAACCGCTGCAATAAGAGGACCTATATAAGGAATCAAATTGAGTAAGGCACACAAAAATGCAATAACAATTGCATTTTTGATCCCGAAGATTAGTAAAACAATACTATAGATGAACATCAGTATACTGATTTGAAGCAATAGACCCAAGAAATAACGAGAAAGTAAATTTTTAATTTTTTCAAAAGATTTTTTTAAACGCCCCTCACTTTTATCGCTTACAAAAACTAAAATGGCATTTTCAAGGATATGGCTGTCTTTTAATAAAAAAAACGAGATGAAGGTAACTGAAAACAGGCCTATAGTAAAATTCCCCAGTACACTTAATAGATGATTTAAAAATTCAGGAATGACTCCAAGGTTTTCGATGTTTATAATGTTTTTTGCAGAGGAATACTGTTCTATGTTTGTTGGATCTAAATTGAAAAACAAAATGATTTCATTTGTCAATTTTTCCAGTTTGAACCCCAATTCATCGACATTGAGTAATGACAAATTTTCCCCTTGTTGGACGACTAGCGGAATGAATAATGAAATGAACCCGAAAAGTACACCTACTAATACCAAGAGGGAAGTACTGGCCGCCAATAAATTATTAAACTTAAGTTTGTTTTTAAGAAACAATGCTATGGGTCGACCGATTAAAGAAATAATTGCAGCAACTACAAGATAGACCAGTAAAACCCTCAATTCTATCATTAAAAGTATTCCCAGTGAAATCAATCCAAGTTTGAGAACTGAATCAATTATTCCTCGGGAAATATTTTTAGCTTCCATACGCTAAAGATATGGAAAAATTAAGGTTTATTTTATGCTTAAAATATCATCAGGACTCTCACAAATTTTGGAATCAGATTACTACGATTACAATAAACTCAATAAATCTATACCAAAAAAACAATGCACTTTTCCAAAAAATTTTTTAAAATGGGATTCGTAAAAAATCATAAACTTATAATTATTTGTAGCGACTTAATACAGCAGTTTCTTGAGTTTGAAATTACCTTGCAGAAAAATTATAGTTCTAGGGAGAATCTGATAATTTTATGACATACATCCATCTTTTGTGTAATTAATTACGACTTGAGAAGTTTAGGGGTTTATACTTTGTCTTAAAAATACAGTTAAGGGTATAGTTTAACTAAATTGTATTTACAAAATTACAAGGATTCTACTTATGAAATTTCACGAAGAGTTGCAACTTTAATACATGCAACTATGGCGGCTGTTTCGGTTCTTAAACGTTGTTCTACCAAACTAATTTCTGTAAAGGACTTATTTTGAGCAGTTTTGATCTCTCTACGAGAAAAATCACCCTCTGGGCCGATCAAGATCAATATATCGTTGTTCAAATCTCTAATTTGGTTTAACGGGATCTTGTTTCCTTTTTGACAATGTGCAATCAACTTTTTTTCAGGGTGATCCAATTGCATAAATGCCTCAAATGATGTTATTGGATTGAGTTTTGGTAAGAAAAATTGAACGGATTGTTTGAGTGCTCTTATCAAAATTTTTTTCATTCTTTCGGTTTTGATGGTTTTTCTTTCGGAGTGGTCACAAATTAAAGGTGTGATTTCACTTACCCCTATTTCTGTAGCTTTTTCGAGTAACCATTCCAAACGATCGTTACTTTTCGTAGGGGCAACCGCAATGTGAAAGGGTACGATTTTGTCTTTATGTAGAATGACTTCTGTTTTTTTTGCAATTGCTTTACGAGTTTCCGTTTTTACAAGTTGTCCTATCCATTCCAACCCTTTGCCATTAGTGACATGGATCATTTCTCCTACTTTTTTCCGCATTACCCTTCTTATATGATGGCTTTCCTCCGGACCAAAAGTGACAAAATCTTCATCGGTAAATAGACTTTCATTGTAGAATAATTCCATGATTGAACAGTGTAACAATTATGAATTATGAATAAATTAAATTAAACAAGTAAAGCTTAAAAATACTAAGTTTTCTTCATGAAAGGGGTAATCTTGCACTAACAGATTGGTTCATTGTTCCCCATTTTTGGTGCAACAGTTTTAGATACCCTACGATGCCAATCATGGCGGCGTTGTCTGTAGTATATTGAAGGGGAGGAAGAAAAACTCTCCATTGATCCTGCCTGGCTTTTTCATGTAAAACCTCTCTGATTTTAGAATTGGCTGCTACTCCACCACCAATTACAACTTGGTTGAGATTGTATTTTTCCCTTGCGAGAATTATTTTATTTATAATTATTTTCACCAAGGTTTTCTGTATCGAAGCACATAGGTCATTGAGATTTTCTTTGATAAAGTTGGGATTTTTAGATTGGTTTTTATGGATTAAATTTATGAAAGCCGTTTTCAATCCACTATATGAAACGTCCAAACTGTCCACTTTTGGAATTGGAAAGTCAAAGGCATTGGGGTCACCATACCTAGCCAATCTATCTATCTCAGGTCCTGCAGGGTAATTTAATCCCATGATCTTACCGCATTTATCAAAGGCCTCACCAATGGCATCATCACGAGTTTTTCCGATTTGTTTCATTTCAAAGTGACTCCTTACCCAAACTAACTGTGTATGACCACCAGAGAGGGTGACCCCAAGAAAGGGGAAAGTGGGAGGATCCTGATTTTCGTTTCTTATAAAGTGACATAGAAGGTGTGCCTGCATGTGATTGACTTCAATAAGAGGAATGTTTAAACTTAGGGCAAGTGACTTCGCAAAGGTACTTCCGACCAAAAGAGACCCTAACAAACCAGGACCTCTGGTGTAGGCAATTGCAGAAAGCTGTTTTTTGTCGATATTTGCAATAGAAAGAGCTTGTTGTACAACAGGAACGATGTTTGTCTGATGTGCCCTAGAGGCCAATTCAGGAACCACTCCGCCATAGGACTTATGGATTTTTTGGTTAGCAATACAATTCGAAAGTACCACATTGTCCATGAGAACGGCTGCTGCAGTATCGTCGCAAGATGATTCTATTCCAAGGATATAGCTTGTTTTTTTCAAATATTTAAATCTATGTTAATAGCAGATTTTTAATCATTTTTTATTGTCAAGAAATTTATTTTAGCTTTTTTTAAGACATCCAATAAGTGTATTAAATAAATTTACCTAACAGCAACAAAAATAAAGTATTATTATAAAAAAATTATACAAATTTGGACTTATAGCATTTCTAATGATCATTGTTTTATCATTGGTCGGTTTGCTGTTGATCAGTTTTCCTGGGGTTCAGAACAATCTGGCTTATAGATTGACGAAAAATATTAATCGAAATTTTCAGACTGAGGTCAAGGTTGAGGGAGTTGAAATCAGGTTTGACGGTACAGTTAACTTAGCCTCCTTTTTTATAGCAGATCATCATTCAGACACACTATTTTATGCCAAAAATTTTAAGACCGACTTATACAGTTTAGGTCAATGGGTCAATGGTAATTTGTTTTTTTCAACGACCCAATTTGAAGATATTTTTTTAAAAATAACCCATTATAATGGGGAGAAAAATAACTCTTTTTTTCACTTTACCGATAAACTATTGGACCACATAGAATCCAAACATCTAACCCCTGTTTTTGTCAGGATAGACAATTTGAATATTTCCGATGGCCGCTTTTTAATGATTGATAAAAATAACCCTGTCAATACATTAGAGATAGAAAAAATTAACCTTGATGCCAGTGATTTTTTTGTAGTAAATGATCAGGTGGAAGTGGTATTAAAAAACTTAAAATTTGATTCGAAAGATCATGGGCAGGTTAATCTAAACGAAATGGATTTTTATTATAACCCTTGTGTTTTAGATATACGTTCTTTTGAATTATCATCACTTGAGAGTAAAGTAAACGGAAAAATTAGCATAAATTTTCCACATGGTAGTTTCAAAGAATTTCAGTATGATGCCTCGATAGAAGTTGACCTCGATGGGACTTTATCTGGCCAAGTATTCCAAAATTTTATTGATTTGCCAAAAGATTTCCAATCCGTAGCAGTTAAACTCTTTGCATCAGGGACTTTGAATGATGTTAAATTACTCAATTTTGAAGTCAATCAAGAGGCAATCCAACTCAAGGGTAAACTTAATTTTAAAGATTTTTTTTCGTCTGAACCCATTACGGCTTTTGTTGATCTAGAATCAATTAATATAGTACCTCTAAAACTATCTAGTGTTATCCCTCTAAGTTTTAACGAGCAAATTCCTAAATCAATTTTTGCATTTAAACCATTTAAGGGTAGTGGAGCTTTATCTTATAAAGAAAATCAATTAAAAACAGATTTAAAACTAATCAATGGAAATGCTTCGATTTTTAATCAAAGTCTTTTTGATATTGGGTTCGATCAAGGTGAATTTGAGCTGAATCGATTTGAAGGGATTACAGAAATTAAAGAATTAGATTTATCCCCTTTGCATTCTAATTTAGGCCCAATAACATCAGAATTTTTGATTTTCGGAAACAAGGAGCATTCTGGTAAATTTAACTTCAATTTTG
>JAYPMF010000054.1:3347-5085 GCA_038129785.1 Flavobacteriaceae bacterium | reverse complement strand
GAAATTTTCCTTGGTAGAGAGGGAATCCAAAATCTCAATTTGGACGGGGAATTACAGGATAAAACTTTAACATTCGATTTGATGGTTGAGGATCGGCAAATCAGTGGTAAGTCTGCTTGGGCCTATTCTTGGAGCGAGCAACAGCGTAAATACCAGATTGACCTGAGTTTGGAACGATTTAACCTTAATCTTTTTGAGGAAGAATTGGGAGGAGGTAGAGCCATCTATTCAGGATATTTTAATCTTTTTTTGGTGGGAAATAACCTTGACGAAATTCAAGGGAATTTACTTTTTAAAAACCTTCAGTTTGAGAATAATACTCATGTCGATTCATTCAATGACTTTATTCTTGAAACAAGTTTAACCGACAAAACAAGAATCATCAGGACTATCAATTCCGATATTATTGATATTAATGTTGAGGGTGAATTTCAACTAAGTAAGCTGAATACTCTATTTAATAATGCAATTGCGGAGGCATTTCCATTTTTCCCAAAGAAAAAGATTCAAAATAATCAGGAATTGGTTTATGATATCAGCATAGAAACTTCGCATCTCAATGCTGTTTTCCCCAACTTGGTCATAGATAAAAAAGCGTTCTTTAGAGGAGTTTTGTCCACTCAGGACAGGGTATCTAAAATGACCTTGAACATTCCAAAAATTTCATTTAAGGATATCAATACCGAAAAAATAGAATTACAATTAGACAATCAAAATCCTCTTTTCAATACTTTCCTATCAATTGGAAAAATTAAGGGTGATAATTATGAAATTAACAAATTTTATACCCTGGGGGTCAAAATTGGAGACACCCTTAGTTTCAGAACTGAATTTTTTGGAGGAAAAGAAGAAAATGATGTGTATCAATTGAATTACGCATTTAAATTAGATGGATCTAATTCTAATATTTTTTTAAAACCCTCTACAATTGGATTGGATCGAACTGTTTGGAGCATCAATCCTTCATTTGATCAAAAGCATCTGATATCTTTTGATCCATCCAATAAAAGTATTGATCTTAATTTCTTGGAGGCTCGATCGGGAGACGAGCTTATTCAAATGAAAGGTAATTATTTGTCAGCCCAAAATTTTGGACTATCACTGATTATGAAAAGTGTATCTCTTAAAAATTTAGCCCTTTCAAACAAGGTTTTTGATTTTAATGGTGCAATGGATCTGAATCTTGACATTCAACGCTCACCCTCCGATAACACCCTAAAATTTGATGGTTCTGTAGATAATTTTGTTATGAACGATCTTAAAATGGGTTCATTGCAGTTTTTTACTTCTGGGAATACCCAGTTAAACTCCTATGAGGTTAATTTATTTTTAACCAATCAAGATGCCAAAACGCTTTCGGTGAGTGGGAGCATATTAGGAATTGATCAAACACCACGACTCGATCTTAATTTTAATTTTGATAATTTCGACCTTTCTTTTCTTACACCTGTTGGCTCAGGTGATATTAATAATATCAGAGGAAATGTGACTGGTAATGTAAATTTATGGGGATCTATTGATGCTACCAAACACAACGGCCAATTAATCTTAAACCAGGGTGGACTAGGTGTACCGGAAATCCATACTGATTACAGAATTTCCGATGGTACTATAGTAACTTTAGTAGACCAAAGTTTTAATTTTAACAAAACTTTATTTAAAGATACTCGTTTTGGAACAGAAGGAGAGTTGGGAGGGGAAATTAATCATTTGAATTTTTCCGATTGGAGTTTTGATC
>JAYPMF010000054.1:1683-3337 GCA_038129785.1 Flavobacteriaceae bacterium | reverse complement strand
TAATATAAATTCGGATAGAATCTTGATGCTAAATATACCGGAGGAGAAGGAAAAAGTGTTTTTTGGTGATGGTTTTTTGGGTGGAAAGGTACACCTTTATGGACCTTCAAAGAATTTAATTATAGATGTTATCGGCATGACAGAAAAGGGAACAAGTATCAAAATTCCTTGGGCAGAAGACTATGGATTGGCAGATACGTCTTTTATAAAATTTGTAGATAAAAAAAAGATCAATAAAACCGAACAACAAAACAATGATAATCCCTATAATTTTTCGGGTTTACAAATGAATTTTGAATTGGACGTCAATAATAATGCTGAGATAAAGGTGGTTATTGACAAAGAATCTGGAAGTTTCTTGAGTGGTCAAGGCGCAGGAAATATCTTGATGGAAATCGACACGAATGGCAAATTCAATATGTGGGGAGATTTTATCACATATGATGGAATCTACAATTTTAAAAACTTGAGTGTGATTGACAAAAAATTTAATCTAAAACAAGGCGGTACAATAGTGTGGGAAGGTGACCCCTTAGGAGCTCAAATGGATTTGGAAGCTGTTTACCAAGTACCTGGTGGTGCAAATCCAGCTATTTTGTTGGACAATCCAAACTTCAATAGGGAAATTCCGACCGAAGTTATAATCAGACTTCAGGGAAACTTGCTCAAACCTGATGATCCAATTTTTGAAATTGAATTTCCTAATACCAGTGCAGTAGTAACGTCGGAAATCAATTACAGATTGGCAGATCCACAAATCAGTCAATTGCAAGCCATATCCCTTTTGTCTCAGGGGATATTTATCAACGAAGTGTCTGTCAGTGTTCAAGGAATTACAAATAATTTGTATGAAAAAGCCTCTGATCTTTTCAGCAATCTCATGGGAGACGATAATGGAAAACTACAAGTCGGACTAAACTACTTGCAGGGGGATAGAAGTAGAGTTTTGGAGAACAATTCGGAAGATCGTTTGGGGTTGACCCTCTCTACCCAGATCACAGACAAAATTCTCCTTAATGGAAAAATAGGTGTTCCTGTAGGAGGAATTGAGGAGACCCTTATCGTCGGGGATCTGCAAATAGATTTTATATTGAATGAGGAGGGCAGTTTGAAAGCTAAAGTTTTTAATAAGGAAAATGAATTTAGATACATTGGTGACGAATTGGGATATACACAGGGTGTAGGTTTGTCATATGCGGTTGATTTTGAAACTTTTAGAGAACTAATCACCAAAATTATTAAAGGAGACCATTTGAACCAAACTATACAAAACACAACAGTTGTCTCAGAACCCACTGATGTAGGCATAAATTTTATCAATAAAAATTAACTAAAAAAGAGGCTATCTGACGAGGTTACTATGTATTAATAATTAAATTTGACCTTTATTTTTTTATGCCAAATAAAATTAGCAATATCGCTGTCTTGACTTCAGGAGGTGATTCCCCAGGAATGAATGCCGCAGTAAGGGCTGTAGTTAGAACCTGTGCTTTCCATAATGTTGGCTGTTTTGGAGTTTTTCAGGGATATCAAGGTTTGATTGATAACAAAATGGAATCGATGAACGCCAGGAGCGTAAAAGATATCATCAATAAAGGCGGAACCATTCTGAAATCAGCAAGGTGGAAGTATTTATCACCGCTCACTACCAAGG
>JAYPMF010000054.1:0-1673 GCA_038129785.1 Flavobacteriaceae bacterium | reverse complement strand
TGTCTTGAATTTAGAACGCCTAAGGGACGAAAAATGGCTTACAATAACCTCAAAAAAAACAATATAGATGGAATGGTTGTGATCGGTGGAGATGGTTCTTTTACGGGGGCCATGATCTTTCAAAAAGAATTTTCTTTTCCCGTTGTAGGAATTCCCGGAACCATTGACAATGATATCCAAGGGACTAGATTCACCTTGGGATATGATACTGCTCTGAACACTGTTATAGATGCTATAGATAAAATAAGGGACACTGCAAGTTCACACAACCGTTTATTTTTCGTTGAGGTAATGGGAAGAGATGCTGGTCATATAGCTCTCAATGCAGGTATTGGCGCGGGAGCAGAGGAAATACTTATTCCTGAGGAGGATATGGGCTTGGAGCGTTTGTTGGAATCACTCAAAAGAAGTGAAAAATCTGGAAAAACTTCAAGTATTGTTGTTGTGGCAGAGGGTGACAAAACTGGAAAAAATGTTTTTGAAATAGCTTCTTACATTGAGAATAATCTGCCTTATTACGAGGTAAGGGTTTCCGTATTGGGTCATATGCAAAGGGGTGGTACACCATCTTGTTTTGACCGGGTTTTGGCTTCACGAATGGGAGTCTTTGCTGTTGAAAGCCTTCTGGAGGGGAATTCTAACAAAATGGTTGGAATCATTGACGAAAATATAACATTGACACCCTTGGAGGAGGCGATCAAGGGAAAATCTAGAATTAATAATAATCTCATCAGAGTATCAGACATATTGTCCATCTAAAAACAAATTAAATTTAAACACAAATAAAATGGCTATAAAAATTGGAATTAATGGATTTGGTAGAATAGGAAGGCTTGTTTTTCGCTCAGCAATGAGGCAATCAGATGTTTCTATCGTGGCGATCAATGATCTTTTGGAAATTAATCATTTAGCATACCTTCTTAAGTATGATTCAGTTCACGGATCCTACGATGGAGAGGTTTCTGTCAAAGGCAATAACCTAATGGTCGATGGAAAAGAAATCCAGATTACTGCCGAACGTGACCCTATTAATATTGGTTGGGGTGATATGGGTGTAGAAATTGTAGCAGAGTGCACAGGTATTTTTACCACCTTGGAGAAGGCTCAAGCTCATATTGATGGTGGTGCGAAAAAAGTAGTAATATCAGCACCTTCAGCTGATGCGCCTATGTTTGTGATGGGGGTAAATCACTTAGAAGCTACATCTGATCAAACCATAGTTTCAAATGCATCATGTACAACCAACTGTTTGGCTCCAATTTCTAAAGTACTACACGATAACTTTGAAATTGTAGAAGGTTTGATGACGACAGTTCACGCTACTACATCAACTCAATTTACAGTAGATGGACCCTCAAAAAAAGATTTTAGAGGAGGTAGAAGTGCCCTTTTAAACATTATACCTGCCTCTACAGGAGCTGCCAAGGCCGTTACCAAAGTAATTCCTGACCTTATTGGAAAATTAACAGGAATGGCTTTTAGGGTTCCCACTGCCAACGTCTCAGTAGTTGATTTGACAGTTAAGCTTCAAAAAGAAACTTCCTACGATGAAATAAAAGCTGCCATGAAAGCTGCTTCAGAAAATGAGATGAAAGGAATTTTGGGTTACTGTGAAGATCCTCTTGTTTCTCAGGATTTTGTAGGTGATACCAGAACTTCAATTTTTGATGTCG
>JAYPMF010000053.1:0-12055 GCA_038129785.1 Flavobacteriaceae bacterium | reverse complement strand
CTCCTTTACTTTGGGTGTTAAGGGATCATTTAAAATTAGTTGGCACCAAATTTGGCTGTGGTATTGCTCAATGCGGTGCTTGTACTGTTTTGCTAGATGGAAATGCAATACGCTCGTGTCAATTACCTATATCTGCGGTTGGAAATCAGGAGTTGACTACAATTGAAGGTCTTTCTGATGATGGTTCTCATCCTCTTCAAAAGGCTTGGGTCGAAGTAGATGTTCCTCAATGTGGTTATTGTCAAGCAGGGCAAATAATGCAAGCAGCATCTTTGCTCAATAAAAATCCCAATCCTTCAGATGAGGAAATTCAATCTGTTATGAGTGGCAATATTTGTCGCTGTGGAACTTATTTGAGAATCAAGGAAGCCATCAATATGGCAGCTAAGAATTCTTGATTTAATATTTTTAATAAGTGTGTATGAGTATTAAAGTAAAAACAAAATTCGGAAGAAGATCGTTCATTAAACGAAGTGCTGTTGCTGCTGGAGGTTTTGCCATTGGATTTTCATGGTTGTACTCATGTGACCATACTGCTAAATCAGTTTCGAAATTACCTAAGGAATGGTTTAACTTTAATGGCTATTTGAAAATAGGGGATAATGGTATGGTTACAATTATGTCCCCAAACCCTGAAATAGGTCAAAATGTCAAAACTTCAATGCCAATGATAGTTGCCGAAGAACTTGATGTTGATTGGGGAAAAGTCATAGTAGAGCAGGCACCACTAGATACTACTCTCTATGGAGTTCCATTTATTTCGAAAGTATTAGGGCAATTAGAGGCTCCGAAATCTGGAAGGCAAATTGCCGGTGGATCCAATTCAATTCGAAATAGCTGGGATGCACTTCGTTTGGCAGGTGCCTCTGCAAGAAATATGATTCTTAAAGCTGCTTCCAAAATATGGGGGGTTTCAATACACGAATTAATTACAGAAAATGGATTTGTAATCAATCCTAAGACAGGTCAAAAAAATCATTATGGTGCATTTGCAGCTGCAGCTGCAGAAGTTGAAATTCCAGAAGAGGTTGAACTTAAAGCTCCTTCTGATTATAAGATTATTGGTACTTCTAAGAAAAATGTTGATGGACTAAAAATTGCTACTGGTCAACCATTATTCGGTATCGATGTAATGAAAGAGGGGATGAAAATCGCTGTTTTGATCCATCCACCAGGTTTTGGTTTGACCCTCAAGAGATTTGATGCAGATCAAGCTAAACAAATGCCAGGTGTTTTTGATGTTTTCAGGATAGATGCCTATGATGGTGAAACCCAAAAATCTTCATTTGATATAGCTGCCTTCAGAGATATTGTTGTAGTTGTAGCTAGTACAACATGGCAGGCTATGGAGGCTAAGAAAGCGGTTAAATGCGAATGGATTGAGGCCGATGATGTCAAAACTAAAATAAGTTCCTTTGGCAGGGATTCTTATTTTGATTTTCCAAAAGGTTTAGAGAGCACTGAAGATCATATAAAAAAACTAGGTGAAATAGAAAAATCGAGAATAAAAATCGTTCGAAAAGATGGAAATCCTGAAAGTGCATTTGAAAACGCATATCGTATAATTGAAAAATCATATTCTGCACCATTTTTGCCTCATAATACTATGGAGCCAATGAACTTTTTTGCAGATGTTACAGCTGACAAGGCTCATTTGATAGGTCCTATTCAAACTCCAAGTATTATGGAATCCTCAGTTGCGGCTCGTTTAGGGATGAGCACTGACCAAGTCCATATCGAAATGACTCGAATGGGAGGTGGGTTTGGTAGAAGATTGTATGGACATTTTTTAGTTGAAGCTGCGGCTATTTCTCAATATGTGGGAGCTCCAATTAAACTGATCTACTCTAGAGAAGACGATATGACTTCCGGCGTATTTAGGCCAGCTTATCGAGCTACTTACAGAGCAGCTATTGATAAAAATAATAATGTTACTGCATTTCATGTTAGAGCAGGTGGAATTCCAAGTAGCCCTTTAGCTGCAAATCGATTTCCAGCAGGTGCGTATGATAATTATCTAGCTGAATCATACAGTGTGAAATCAAATATCACTACCGGAGCGTTTAGAGCTCCTCGTTCAAATTTCATTGCAGGTGCAGAGCAATCATTTTTAGACGAACTAGCTGAAGCATTGGGCAAAGATCCCATAGATTACAGGTTAGAGTTATTGGATCGCGCTACCAATAATCCTGTTGGTAAAAAAAACGATTACGATCCAAAACGTTTTGCGGAAGTGATTCGTTTGGTCAAAAAAGAATCTGATTGGGAAACACAAAAAGAAGGTATATATAGAGGATTTGCAGCCTATTTTTGTCACAGGTCTTATGTGGCTGATGTTGTTGATCTAAAAATTGAAAACGGTAAAACTGTTGTAGAAAAAGTTTTTGTTGCTGTTGATTGTGGAATTGTGGTCAACAAGGATGCTGCAATTAATTTGATCGAGGGTGGAACAGTAGATGGTATTGGCACTGCAATGTTTGGTGAGTTAAGCTTAAAAGAAGGAGTTCCTCAACAAAAGAATTTTAATGAATACCGATTGATACGACATATTGAATCACCAAAGTCAATTGATGTACATTTTGTAGAAAATGGAAAATCACCCACTGGACTTGGAGAACCAATGTATCCACCTGTTATGGGAGCTTTAGCCAATGCAATGTATAAAGCAACTGGCAAACGTTTCTACCGTCAACCGTTTATTAAAGATTTAAAAGCTTAAGTGCCTCATTTATAGTTAATGAATGATTGGAGTTGAAGAGGCAAGAAAAATTCTCAAAAACCTTGATTTAAAGTGTACTAAAACACAGAAAATTCCTCTAGAGGATGGATTAGGTTTTACCTTAGCAAAAGAAATTTTTTGTTCTTTTAACTTGCCGCCATTTGAACAATCAATAATGGATGGCTTCGCAGTAAATGAATCTCCCAAAACTCCACTAACTTTTGAAATAATTGACGAAATTCAAGCAGGTAGTAATAGAAGTGTAAAGTTAAAAGAGGGACAAGCTGCTCATATTTATACAGGAGCCCCAGTTCCTGATGGTACAAAAGCTATTGTCATGCAAGAGCACGCAACTATTGTCAATAAAAAGCTAATTATTCAAAAATCTCCAAAACCTAGACAACACATACGTGCTATTGGTTCTGATCTTAAAAAGGGCCAACTTTTATTCCATGCTGGGTCTGAAATGAATGCCTCTAGCATCGGAGTTCTTAAAAGTACAGGGGTTACAAATATAGAAGTCTATACAAAACCGATTGTTAACATTGTGATTACTGGAGATGAATTGGTTACTGAAGAGCGCCCTCTAAAAAAAGGGGAAATTTATGAGTCGAATGCGATCGTTTTAAAATCTGTATTGGAAAAAAACAATATAGAAGTTAATAAAATCGTTTATGTTAAAGATAATTTTGAATCTACATTAGATGTCTTGTCTCAATCTTTGAAAACAGCAAATTTAACTTTGGTTTCTGGTGGAATTTCAGTTGGAGCCTATGATTATGTCTATGAAAGTTTGAAGCAATTAAAGGTTAAGACTTTTTTTTATAAAGTCAGACAAAAGCCAGGAAAGCCGATATTCTTTGGGGGCCGAGATAAAAGATATATTTTTGCACTTCCAGGGAATCCTGGATCTGCATTGACTTGTTTATACATTTATACTCTTCCCTTTCTTAAACGAATGCAAAAGAATAGTGTCTTTGAGTTGCCTTCAATTCAATTAGAACTTTTAGACGATGTTCATAATAAGTCTGGACGAGCACTTTTTTTAAAAGGTAAAAGAAAAAATTTGCAAGTTCGCATTTTAGAACATCAAAGCTCCTCTAAACTAATGGGTTTTGCGCTGGCAGATGTACTAGTATTTATCCCCGAATATGTTATTGATTTAGCGGTTGGATCCTCTGTTAAATGTTATATGATACACTGAAATATGGATGAATCCCTCCTTTTTTTTTCTTTGTTGTTGTTTTCTTTTGCTTTTTTGTACTCAAGTGTAGGTCATGGAGGGGCAAGTGCATATTTAGCACTTATGGCCTTGTTTTCTTTTGATAATCAAGTAATGAAACAAACCGCCTTAAGTTTAAATTTAGTAGTGGCCGCTATTTCATTTATACAGTTTTATCGATCAGGATTTTTTATTTTAAGGCTATTTATATTTTTAGCTATAAGCTCAATCCCTCTAGCTTTTGTTGGAGGGATGATAGATTTAAAATCTCAAACCTACAAGTTAGTATTGGGATTTTTTTTATTGATATCTGTTGTAAGGTTATTTTTAAAATCCACTGACTATATTAATCTAATAAATAAAAAAAAAATCAACATAGTAGTGGCTTTAATCATAGGTGCAAGTATAGGTTTTGTTTCGGGCCTAATTGGTATTGGGGGAGGGATTTTACTATCTCCAATATTATTGTTGTTAAAGTGGTCAGACGTAAAAAATACAGCTTCGATTTCAGCACTTTTCATATGGGTTAATTCAGCGGCTGGACTAGCAGGTCAAATTAACAGTGGTATTAAGCTTGATAACAACATTCCTCTTTTCATTATAGTAGTAACAATAGGTGCAATTTTTGGAGGGTATTGGGGGTCCAAGTCATTAAGCTTTATTAATTTAGAGAAAGTACTATTATTAGTCCTTCTTGCAGCTGCTATAAAATTAATTTTTTTTTAAATGAAAGTAGAGATAAGATTTTTTGGTCAACTTATTGAAATAGTAGGCTCTAATACTTTTGAACTTGAAATTACAAAACTTGAATATGATGCAATTCTAACTCAATTAAACAATCAGATGCCAAGTATAAAACCATTTACAATTCAACTAGCACAAAACAATAAAATCATACAAGGTGAAACAGAATTAGATCTAAGTCCTATCGATGTATTTCCACCATTTTCAGGAGGATGAATAAAATCAAAAGATATTTACGTCAAATTACTCTAGATGAGATAGGGGTAAAAGGTCAAAACCGTTTACTTCAAAGTCGAGTTTTACTGATTGGAGCAGGGGGACTGGGTTGTCCATTGGTACAAATTTTAGCTTCGTCAGGTATAGGTCATATTTCGGTCTTAGATTATGATAGGGTTGCAATACATAATTTGGCGCGGCAAATAATTTTTAAAAAAGAAGATGTTGGCCGCTACAAAGCTGAGGTAATTTCTAAATATATTAATGACTATTATCCCGACTGTTCAATCAATCATTACAATATTTTTTTTAATTCAAATAATGCTGATAGGCTAATAAGCAATCATGATATAGTTATTGATGCAACGGATGATATCAATACCCGCTATTTAATTAATGACAATTGTGTTTTTTATGATAAACCTCTTGTTTATGCAGCACTATACAAGTATGAAGGGCAGTTGACTGTCTTTAATTACAAAAATGGACCAAGTCTTAGGTGTTTATATCCAAATAAACCTAGTTACCAAGAAATCCCAACCTGCGAGCGTTCAGGGATGTTGGCAACTGTATCGAGTACTCTTGCTCAATTTCAAGCTACTGAAGTAATCAAAGTTTTATTAGACCTACCAGGGGTTTTAAGTGGTAAATTGTGGTATTATAACTTTTTAAATCATGATTATCGTCTAATAAATTTTGAATTAATTCCCCATCAGTATGAATACTCAAAAGAAAGAGTTCGATCAGAATCAATCAAAACTCAAATTTCATTAAACCAATTGTTGCCCTATGAGATTTATAATTGGGTAGATATAAGATCACTAGAAGAGATTCCCCTATTAAAATGGGATTTCATAATTAGAATTCCAATAACTTCAAAAGATTTCAAAGATCAACTTCAAAAAAAGTGCGACCCAAATAAACCAATTCTATTTTTTTGTCAATCGGGTAAAAGAGCCAAACAAGCGCAGGAGTTGAGCCGCAGATTCATTAGTAAAGAATGTTTTGCACTTTTAAATTCGACTGAAGATATTTCATCTTATCTTAGAACTAAATGCAAATGAAAAGTATATTTAAAAAAGGAGAAATCAGCCCAAAATTTATTGCACAATCGATTGAAAACCATCAATCAAAAATTCAAATAGGAGCTCATCAAACCTTTATGGGTCAAATTAGGCAGGACATTTCACAAGGCAGAAAGGTTGTCGGGATGAGTTATACTGCTCAAGAGGAAATGTGCAATGAGCTGGCAGAGCAACTGCGCGAGGAGTTGATTACCAAATACGATTTAAGTTGTATTCATATATATCACAGTTTAGGGTATATTAAAGTTGGAGCACTTTGCTTTTTTGTTTTTCTTTCAGGAAGGCATCGTTCAAACACCTTTCATGCACTTGAAGAGTGTGTTAATAAGGTAAAATCTAATTTACCCATTTTTGGTAAGGAGATATATGATGATGAATCTTATGGTTGGAAATCAAATACATAAAATATGGTAGATATAACATCAAAGAGTAATACATTCAGAAAAGCTATCGCAGAAGCTGTTGTTCATTTTGGTAGTCTTAAGACAATTGATACTATAGAACAAAAACAAGTTCCAAAAGGGGATGTATTTGAAATGAGTAAAGCTGCTGCTTTGTTAGGGGTTAAAAAAACAGCAGAGTTACTTCCTGACTGCCATCCATTACCTATTGAATCAACTAATATTAGTTACCACATAGATGGTCAAGAAATTCGTATTAAATGCGAAGTAAAGACTATTTATAAAACAGGGGTTGAGGTAGAGGCGATGCATGGAGCATCGATAGCTGCATTAAACATGTATGACATGCTCAAACCTATCGATAAGCATATTGAGATTAGATCTATCAAATTATTATCAAAAAAAGGAGGCAAATCCTCAATGGGATATAATGGTAAAGGTAAGACCGCAATTATTTTGGTATGCTCAGATCGAGTTTTTTCAAGTAAAGCTGAGGATATTTCTGGTATTATTTTAGAAAAATTATTAAGATTGGATGGAGTAAAAGTACTAGTTAAAGAAGTTGTTCCCGATGAAGTGCCAACCATCCAGGAAAGCATAATAAAAGCAGTTAAACAAGCAGATCTCATCTTAATAACTGGTGGGACTGGACTAGCTGAACGAGATTGTACTCCAGAGGCATTAATTCCACTAATTGAAAAAAGGATACCTGGAATAGAAGAAAGAATTAGAAATTATGGACAGCAGCGAAATGCTTTAGCTATACTCTCTAGGTCTGTAGCCGGATTAATTGATCAAACTTTAGTGATGGCTTTTCCTGGTTCTACAAAAGGCGTTGAGGACTCATATAAGGCCGTTTTTCCATCTGTTTTTCATTTGATTGATTTATTAAAAGGAAATTCCAATCATTGATGAAAGCTTTACTCGACCAACATAAAAGAATACATAATTATTTGCGTATTTCGCTAACCGAAAAATGTAATTTAAGATGTACCTATTGCATGCCATCCAATGGAGTGCCTCACATGCCAGCTTCTCATTTAATGAGTGCAGAAGAAATTTTTCAAATTTCAAGTCACTTTGTTTCAAGGGGGGTCGATAAGATAAGATTGACGGGAGGAGAACCAACTGTTAGAAAAGACTTTGATCAAATTATTGAAAGTTTATCAAGTCTAAAAATAAAGTTGGCACTTACTACAAATGGATTAACCATCCATCGCCATATAGACAGTTTAAAAATGGCAAATATTAATGTGATCAACATAAGTATTGATACTTTGGATAGGGATAAATTCAAGAAGATAACACTAAGGGATCGTTTTATCCAATTACAGAAAAATATAGAACTTTTAGAGGTTGAGGGATTTAAAATTAATTTTAATGTTGTGTTGCTTAAGGGCATTAATGACAATGAAATCATACCATTCATTGAGTTAGTAAAAAACAGAAATTGGCAAGTTCGTTTTATTGAGTTTATGCCTTTTGATGGAAATAATTGGGATCGCTCTAGAGCTGTTACATTAGAGGAAATTCTTAAAGAAGTTGGGAAGTATTATGGAAAAGGAATAATTGAACGTTTGAATGATGAACCTAATGATACTGCAAAAAATTATAAAATTTCTGAACACAAAGGGTCATTTGCAATAATTAGCACAGTTTCAAATCCATTCTGTGATAGTTGTAATCGTATCCGATTGACGGCTGATGGAAAATTGAAAAATTGTCTCTTTTCGTCTAGTGAATACGACTTATTGACACCCTTTCGAAGTGGAGATTCAATTGAAAACATAATTGATATTGCTTTAAAAAATAAATATTTATCTAGGGGAGGATTGGAGGACCCAAATCAATTTAATAACCCCGATAACCATAAGGATAACCGAAGTATGATTGCTATAGGTGGTTGAGTTTTGTTTTTAATTTTTTATACATCTCTGGGGTATCCATATCTTCTAGATCTACATGATTAGTTGTCTGAAATTTGATATCTCTTTTGTGTTGAATGAGAATAGATTTCGCTCCCCTATCATCTTTGAGTTTACTTAACGCTTTAAAATAAGTAGCTCCAAATAAAGTAGGTATTCCCTTATAACCCTTTGAGCTTGACGATACTATTATGGAACTTAATTCACCTTTTGAATAAAAAGAAGATTCCATTTGTTTGAGATGAGAAATACTAACAAATGGTTGATCAACTGACAGGATAAATACTCCTTTAGCCTCTTTGATATTATTAATTATGAACTCCACCCCCACTGCAATACTCTTACCCATACCCTTTTTCCAATGAAAATTTTGAATAATCTTTGAACCTTTTAGGTGAAGCCTAGACAAGTATTCATGATTATCTCCGCTCACAACTAAAATAGTTTTTTCTAAGATATTATATTTATCAACTAGTGATTCAATCAAAGTAGTCCCATTCCATTTGAGAAGCGCTTTTGATTTCCCCATTCTAGACGATTTTCCAGCAGCTAAAATCAAAATTGGGATATCAGTCATGAATTGAGCCTTTTTTTTGACTTAATGGAATCGCATCACTTTTTCGGTTTACAGATAAAATTTCAGATAAAATTGATAATCCAATTTCATGGGCAGATTCTCCACCAAGATCTAAACCCATGGGACCTTTTAATTGACTAATATATTTTAAGTCGATATCTGGTTTAAACTCTAAAAGTTTATTAAGTAAATCCTCTTTTCTTTTTTTTGGACCTAAAAGACCAAAGTATAGGGGAAATTTACCTTCCAAAGCCAATAAGTATTGCAAATCTTTTTGGAGGCTGTGTGTCATCAATAAAATCGCAGTTTCTTTATCTACCTCAAGCTCTTTAATTTCTTCAAAAGACAATAAGTGCAGGGCATTAGCTCCATCAAAGTAGCTTAATTCCTTCTGTTCGTCTGGAGATGCTATAATTTCAACAATCCATCCCAAATGATTAGTCATTTGAGTCAAAGCTACAGTATCGTGCTCAGCTCCTATTATAAATAATTTGAATTTTGCAGGTAAATGTTGTTCAAACTCTAAATCCTCTGAGTCATAATCCAATTTTTTGTGAAATTTAATGGAGTTATTTTTAAATAAAATTTCAGTACCGAGGTTCTCATAACTTGAAAGTTCTCTTCTATAATAGGTTTTAAGTTTTAAGGGATTTCTATTTTCTATTTGATTTAAAATTAAGTTGATTAGATCATCCGTTAAATCAATAGGTTCAATTAAAATAAACAAATTTCCCTCACAACCCAACCTATAGCGTCCATCATAGCTCATCATGAGGCTTTTACCAGATTCAAATACCTTTAGAGATTGAAAAACAATATCCTTTTCAACACAGCCTCCACTTACAGCTCCAATTGTTTTTTGGTTTTCATCAATAAGCATGCGAACTCCAGGTTTTCTATAAGACGATCCATCTAAGTCAACAACTGAAGCTAATACACATCGAATGCCTTTTTGTTTTTTAGATTGATATGATAGTAATATACACTCCAACTCATGTGTCATAGAAAATCATTGAATTTTTAATTTTTTAATGAAAATCATACAATGCTGCCAAGGAAGATTACTTATGTTATCTATTAGTTTAAAACCAGCAGCATCCATTTCTTTTTCGGCTTGTTTTTCACTCATTTTGTGTATTTTTTTAATAGGGACTCTAGGATCTTCATCTCTATATTCAATTAAAAATAATTTCCCATTTGGCTTTAATGTATTTTTAATAGATCTGATCATTTCCCTCGGAAAGTTAAATTCATGATATACATCAACCATTAAGATTTTATCTACTGAGTTGTTCGGCCATTGAATACTTTTTTCATTTCCTAGAATCGTTTTTATATTTTTTATTTTATTCAACTCTATCCTTCTATTTATTGCCGCCAACATTTCACTTTGAATGTCTACAGCGTAAACCACACCGTTTTTTGCCAATGGGGCCATCCTGAATGAGTGATAACCAGAACCAGCTCCAATATCAGCAATTATATCATTAGATTCAATCTTCATATTTTGAATCAAAGTAGAGACATTTTCTTCTTTTTCTCTACTAGATCTTTCTAACCAGCCAATTCCTTGAAACCCCATCACACGAGCAATTTCTCTGCCCATGTACCATTTTCCAATTCCATTTATGTCTCCCTTCTTATATATATATTTATTATAATTTGTAATTTGACTAAAAGAGACAATAGGTACTGTCAGTAAAAAAAGAATTAGCTTTTTCATTTATCTAAAATAACTCTTTTAATCTTCACTGAGAAGCCTTTATTTGGCTGTACCCAACAATTAATCCCACCAACCCCCCTAACAACACCCCCCTAAAACCACAATCCAAAAACAGGGGTTAATCCCCTATCAATTAGGTTATTGTAAGGAAATGCTTTTGTATGCTATTGTGAAAATTCTATATTTAAAACCTGTTTAAGCTAGCGATGTACTTTTTTTGCTGCTTATCTAGTTTTCTATTAAATCTAAAATTGTAATTCAAACCTGTTGAAACACTAAATTGATTTAATTTAGCATTATTGACAGAATATAAATAATTAAATCCTACATGTAATTGAATATAGTTTTTCAATCCTTTTTTATCTCCTCTAAAAATTGAGTATTTTGTTTCTAAAGAAGTGAAATCATAATCCAAAACTTTCCCGAAATTAATTTCTAATGGACCAACTAAAATTCCTCCACATATCTCATTAAATGGGTTGTTAAAATCTCTGCTAATCCCTTCAAAACCAAGGTTTGAATTTGTGTTATGTTTGAATTTAGCAATAACTCCAATCCTAGGATTGACTGAAAAATTGTGTGCCAACCCAAATGATAAAATAGGTATTGATCTATCTAAACTAAAGTTTGATGCGCCATCAAAATTAGAAACATCAATTCCAAATGTAATTTCACTTTTTTTAGTTTTCCCACCCATCAATCTATTTGTTTCAAACTTAACTAACTCTTTAATGTATGTGCCTTTAATTTTCTTATACTCACTGTACAAAGAGTCATTAATCGTTAGCATCCACAACCAGAGAATATTTTCTCTAGCGTAATTAAATTTTCCTTCAACAACATGTTTGTGAAACATCCTGTAATTAGCTGACCAAGATTTCTTAATTAAATCTTTAATTTTAGATTTCTGGGCACTTATTTGTTTTCCAATATTTGAATTTGAATCATAAAAATTACTCAATGAACTAATCTTCTGATAAGCTGATTTATAGTTTTTCTGAACAATTAGTTCATCAATTTCCATCATCTCTCTATCAAAAGAATCAACTAATTTTGAGAGTTCATTAAACATGGATTTAACTTCAATTACCTTTTGAGTTTTATACTCATCTTTAAAAAGTCTTGGATTGGAAGTCAAAATGCTATTTAATGACTCGATTTCAATGATTTCATTTTCAAACTCTTCAAGTTTTTCCTTATTAAATGAATACTTCTTTTCATTATATGATTCTTTGAAAGACGACATTAAATTTTCTGTGACTTCAATTTTATCGAGTATAGTTAATCTTATTTTATTTAAAAATTTCTCTTTATCTACACTCAAAGTAACGAGTCGAACTTTCCCCTTTTGGCAAAATGAAACCTTGGGGTTTGTTAAGTCTCCAAATGACTCAGCTGTTGTAGTAACAAGAAATTGTTCTTGAGATATTTCACCATCAACAG
>JAYPMF010000052.1:10545-12058 GCA_038129785.1 Flavobacteriaceae bacterium | reverse complement strand
GATAGGCCACCCAGGGATGCACAAGGCCACACCCAATTTACATAAAGTAGTTAGTCTCATTTACACCCCGACAACAACTTATCCTTTTGTTATTTCCAAGTGACTGGATTGAAAGTCAGTCAGGTTGCCGTCTAGCCACCAAAATGAACCTGGTCATATTCCTTCAGGGTGTCCTGGTCAAGGGATGAAGGGTCGAAATCATATTGTTCCAGTGACTCCAGGATCTGCTTTTAGCTGATAGAGTGGGTATCGTAAGACTAGGTTACTAAATCGAAATGGGTGCTATAAATCATGACTAAAACAATTTTAGGAACAACCTGAAGGAACAGTTTCATATATAAATTATTGTAACAATAGGTTGGGATCCCTCATTGGTTCAACTTGAAATATTTGACTTGGCATAATGTTACATACATTGCACTCGGTACCAAACAATTTAATGTAGGCAGATAAATCTTCTTTCCAACGTTTGAGTCCCTCTCTTGGGGAAGTGACTTCTAAGGATATTTTTTCAAGTCCAATGTAATCAATGACTTCATCAAATACAGCTTTTGCTCGATTTTCTTGTAATTCAAATTCTTCATGATCTAAAACAACAAAATGTGCACCATCATTTAAAAAAGGTTCAGCTGTATTTAAAATTTCTTCAACTGTTGAAGGAATATCTGGACTTCCTTTTTTCCAATTCCGAAGTGGATGATGCTCATACATGAATTTCATAGAAAGTTCTTTCGCGCAATTTCTCCAAATTTTCCACTGTTTTTTACTAACATCATCACCAGTATTCATAAACTCCATTGATTCAAAACCTAAATTCTTTCCATATTCAATTGCTTTTTCTACTATATTATTTTTATATGCATATTTAAAATATGTGTGGTCCAAAAAGGGAATGATATTTTTTTGTTTATAAGCTTTTATTTTTTTCTTTATCCATTCATCTGGCGAATAGATTACTTGTGGTGTTGTAAATTTTACATAGTCAATTCTATCTGAAGTAGCTTCTAAAAAATCGATAAGTTCTATTAAACCCATTCTTTCAAGATAATGCGGTGCTTCATGAAAACCAACATCTTTAATCCAGGTTTGACGCAAGGATCTGGGTTTATCAGGTAATTTTAATTGCGGGAAAATACTGCTATTTATATTAGGATTTTCATTTTTCATATTTTAGTATTTAAATAGTTATTTGTTTGATGATGACAAAGAATATAATTTAAAAAATAAATAATTATTAGAAGATTTGATTGAAGATGATTCTAACCTAATTAACTCAAAAATATTTTTTTATATTTTATATTTTTATTAGCCATAGTTTTAAATATTAAACCCAAAAAAAATTAAAATTTAAACTAAAGATAACATAGTTCATATAATATTCACAATTTCATCATAAATTCAATTACTACAAATTATAATTTTTTAAAATAAGGGGCTAAATATCACATATACTTAGCGCCGTATGATTTCATCATACTGACAACTTATAAAATTATAGATTAAGGCTTTATTC
>JAYPMF010000052.1:5569-10535 GCA_038129785.1 Flavobacteriaceae bacterium | reverse complement strand
TATATTAGATATGTTTTTAAATATTACAGCTAAAAAATTTAAATTTAAATTAAAGATAACATCATTTATATAATATTCATAATTTCAGCATCAAGTCAATTACTACAAATTAAAAATTTCTTAAATAAAGGCAGCTAGATATCTCATATACTTAGTGCTGTATGATTACATCATACTGACAATTTTTAAAATTATAGTTCAAGGTGTTATTCACATAATTAACACTTTTTACAATCACTATCCAACGATTGAGGACCTTTCATTCATTCTCTAGAGAAAAACAGAGGTAGATCATAACGTGTTGGACCTGGGGAACACGCTTTTCTCGAAACAAGAAATTGCCTAAACCATGCTGAGTGAATAAAAAGCAATGTTAAAGAAATATAATGTTGACATTATAATGTTGTCAAGATATATTTGAGCCAATCTGAAATTTAAAGAATCGAATTAATCTCAAATGACTAATATTATTGACAAATATGATGATTTAGAAATTCTGAACATCATCAGTGAGGCGAGAAATTTCACTTTAAGCGAACTTGTTTTCAGAAAAATAAGATCAATGATCCTCAATGGTGAAATCTTATCCGGTGAGAAAATTCATGAAAATAATATTTCAGATGAATTAAATGTAAGTAGAGGACCCGTTCGTGAAGCAACAAGGAGATTGTCTCAAATCGGATTATTGGAATATACAGCCCAAAAAGGTTTAAAGGTTAAAGAATTTAATATTAATGAAATTGAAGAACTATATGAAATAAGCATATCTTTATGTAAATTATCAGGAAAATTAATTTATAAAAATATAAACACTAAAATAATTAATGAACTTGAGATAGTTTTTAATTCATTCATTCAGATAAGTAAAAAAGATTACAAAAATAATCATTATCTATTAAGTTTAAAGTTTAGTGAAAATATTTGGAAATTAACAAAGAATAATGAATTGTATGATATCTATTCGCATCATTGGCAAAAACGAAGAATTTGCAGACTTTTTTTAATATCAAAAAGTAATCAATTTAAAAACATGTACGAATTTAACAAATCATTATTTTATTCTAGTATAAAAAACAGATCATTACTCATGGACGCTTTAAAAAATCCTGATCAAAATTTGATTTCAAAAATACTAGAAAAACAATTATACAATTCTAAAATTAAAACATTAAATTTATTTAAAGGAGGAAACATGGAATAGTCTGCATTATCAAATGACATAAATCATTTAACTAATTTATTATCTAATTTATTTAAGGAGTTAAAATGTATAAATTAACAATTATGTTTTTTTCATTTATATTGGTTTCAGTTTTTTCAAACCTTAATGCAGGAGTTGATTTTACTGGAAAGACAGTAACAATTGTTGTGCCCTTCAAAGAGGGGGGTGGGACAAGTAGGTTCACAAGATTTATGCAACCATTCTTAACAAAATATGTACCTGGAAAACCAATAATCAAGATAATGCACATACCAGGGGGCGGTGCTATCAAAGGATCAAATTATTTTCAAAAAAATCAAAACCCTGATTGTACATACCTTTTTGGATGTTCCACATCGGTGATTGTAAACGTTGCCGTCGGAAATCCTTTAGTTGAATATAATTTAAGTTCATATAAACCAGTAATTTTATTGCCTCAAAACACACATTGGTTTACCAGAAGTGATTTGGCAGACCAACCGCATGATATTTCAAAACTTCAACAAATGAAACTGGTTCTATACGCTTTAAAAACGCCTTCATCAGCCGATCTGTTTCATATTTGGATTTATGATAAATTGGGAATAAAAGGCGCAAAACCAATTCCTGGCTTATCTTCCTCAGGAGGTTATCAGGCTTTTTTGAGAGGGGAGATACATATAAGTTCACATGGTGCTGCAAACTATATTAAAAGGGTTAAGCCAGAGATTGAAAAAGGGAAAGTGGTCGATCTTATGACACTTGGTATTGTTGGAAGTGATGGTTCAGTTACAAGGAATCCACTTGCACCCAATACCCCTACATTTCCAGAAATGTATCAGAAAGTGAATAATAAAAAACTTTCTGGAGAGGATTTAGAATCTTTTTATTCTATCGCTGCTGCCTGGTCTCAGGCATCTAAATCATTATTACTTCCAGAAGGAACTCCAGACGAAATTGTAAATGTTTGGAGGAATGCTGCTACCAAAATGGTTAATGATCCGGATTTCAAGTCAAAAGCCAAAAAGGCACTGGGGCCATTTCCATTAATTATTGGTGAAGAGGCAGGCCCAATAATTAAGAAAGCATCAGTTTTTTCTCAAAGTACAAAAAAACAACTAAATAACGTTTTAAAGAAAAATAAATTCACATTCAGGCTTCAATAAAAATTCTTGCTAAAGAGCTGCTTTTTAACTATGCAGCTCTTTTTTTATTAGAATATGGAACAATTTATTTCATCATTACTGCAATTATTTGAATTCACTCATCTGCTTTATTTATTTGGAGGAACATTACTTGGACTAACAGTAGGTATTCTACCTGGTCTAGGTGGCACTTCAGGTTTAGCGCTTGTACTACCATTCGTTTTTAATTTACAGCCTTCTTATGCCCTTGCAATGATGATTGGCGTTTTAGCGCCAACAACAACATCTGACACTTTTCCAGCTATTTTGATGGGAATACCTGGTACTGCAGGTTCTCAAGCAACAGTAATGGATGGATTTCCTTTGTCCAAGGCTGGCGAAGCAGCTAGAGCTTTGAGTGCAGCATTTTTTTCTTCATTATTAGGCGGTATATTTGGGGCATTTGTTTTATCCATATCTATATATTATGCAATACCAATAATCATGTCTTTTGGTTTTGGCGAACAATTTCTTCTTATAATTTTAGCACTTCTCATGGTGGGTGCTCTTGCAGGTGATAATTTCATTAAAGGCATCACTGCATGTTTTTTAGGATTAATTATTGGATCAATTGGCACTGCACCGATAACAGGAGACCCAAGGTTTACATTCAACACACTATATTTAATTGAAGGTGTTCCACTCGTTGTTGTTGGAATGGGATTATTTGCTATTCCAGAAATAGTAGGTCTTCTTGATTCAAAAGGTGCTATAGCAAAATCATTAAATATAGAAAAAGGTTGGTTTCAAGGTATTAAAGATGTATTGAACAATTGGTTTATTGTAATTCGTTGCTCTTCGATTGGATGTATTGTTGGAGCTTTACCAGGTCTTGGCGGGACAGTCGTTGATTGGATCGCGTACAGTCATTTAAGACAAACTTCAAATGATACATCTATGTATGGTAAAGGAGATATTAGAGGTGTAATTGCTCCTGAATCTGCAAATAATGCTAAAGAGGGGGGTGCTTTAATTCCAACATTGCTATTTGGGATTCCTGGTTCTGGTAATAAAGTTTTACTTCTCGGTGGTTTTGTCCTTATTGGAATAGAACCAGGATTAGATATGGTGACTACTAATCTGGATCTCACTTATTTGATGATTTGGTCTCTGGCTATTGCAAACATTTTAGGTGCTGGAATATGTATTCTATTTGCTAATCATATATCAAAATTAACACTTGTAAGGTATTACATACTGGCCCCTGTAATGATTGTATTAATTTTTTTTGCAACTTTTAATTTTAATCGAGATTGGATCGATTTTATAGGCTTACTAACTTTTGGCATGATTGGAATAACATTTAAGGCATATGGATGGTCAAGACCAGCATTATTGATTGGATTCTTTCTTTCGACAAAGGTTGAACTATTGAGCTATCAAACATATGCAGTTTATGGCTTAACTTTTATCCATCGCCCTGTATCAATTATCCTTATTATTTTATGTCTTTCAACTATTTTTTTGTTGTTACGTCAAAAATTTGGAGAGTCGAAAAATTCTAACTCGATAAAGAATAAAAATCATCAGATTTATTTTACATTCTTATTATTAGTCCTGCCTATTATGATGTCTGTAATAATTTATGATTTAGATTATAGGGCAAATATATACCCAATTACTTTGTGTTTTGTTACAATTATTCTACTTTCAATTATATTTTTATTAAAATATTTTGAATCAAATAACTCTTTGTTCATGAAAAATATTTTACTCAGATATATAGGTCTTAATATATTCGAAGAATCAAGTGGTTTTAAAAATCAATTTGTATATTTTTCAGGACTGATTATATATTTATTTATGAATTATATCTTTGGATTTCCTATTGCTTCTGTATTGTTTATAAATATATTTATTGTTTTGCACAATAAAAAAGATTTTAAATTATCAATTATGATTTCAATTATTTTATTGTCAATATTATGGTTATTATCTTCCTTATTAACTTTACAATTCCCTAATGGACTCATAGGTGAAATCATTGATATGCCATGGTGGTTGGGTGGTGAATTAAACTAAATAAAATAAATCAATTTAATATGATAAAAACAGCTTTCCCAAATTTACCTTTTTTGAAAAGAGACGAGAAACCAAGGGATACCGGAATTAATTATGTAAGATCACCTGTGATATTAGGGAAATACATTGAAGACTATTTAGAGGCATACCACGAGTATGTGGATATATTCAAAATTTCAGGTAAACAGGCTGCTTTAATGTCTGAAAAATCATTAATCGATTATGTTTCAACATGTAAAAAGCATAATGTTTTAGTAGGTATAGGTAATCCTGTTATGGACGCAGCATTATCAGGAGGCAAAAAAGTTGTCAATGAATATATTGATAAGTCTGTAGATTTAGGAATTGATATTATTGAAATATCTAGCATCGCCAGGTCTATAGATGATATTGAAATGTGTCATTTAATTGAAAGAATATCCAATAAGGGTATTAGAGTATTGAACGAAATAGGTGTCGCTTTTGCGCATTCTGAAATTGAAGATAAATCCATTTTTATTAATCGGCTAATAAAACAAACAACTAAATACCAAAAAGCTGGTTGCTGGAAAATTGTTATTGAGTCTGAAGGTTTGACTGA
>JAYPMF010000052.1:0-5559 GCA_038129785.1 Flavobacteriaceae bacterium | reverse complement strand
GAGAATCTCGATAAAATTGATTATAGATGGACTGTTATTGATTCGATTATAAGCCCATTAGAATTATCACAATTTATTGTTGAAGCAGACAATCAAGATATATTAAGTAAATATATTGAAATTTATGGTCCTAAGATCAACATGATGATAGATCATAATCGTCTATTAAAAATGGAAGCAGCAAGGTTGGGATTTGGACCTTCACAATTCTTATGGGGTAAAGTTGTAAGATATTAATGTAAATCAAAAAATAGTATTTAAGTCTAAATTATAAATTCTAGACTAATTAAACTTTTTTAGTTGTCTAGCTCTCGCATTTTCAATTAATTTTAATGTAACTCTCTCTGCCCACCCCAGAGGCCGCCCTTCGATACATAAAGTAGTTACCCTGAAATGTGTTTAGAAAGGGGGTTTAATGAATACCGCTGAAATCAGTCAACTACTCCAGATTACCCTGTAAATTCTGAAAGTTGATGGGGGATACGGTGGGGGAAATGAAATATAGGGCTAAATAATACCTTCAATATTTCATTTAAATTGTTGATATATTAATGAATAAAATGGTAGCGGGGAGAGGATTCGAACCTCTGACCTTCGGGTTATGAGCCCGATGAGCTACCTGACTGCTCCACCCCGCGATCATGGTAGGAAGATCTGGAGCGGGAAACCGGACTCGAACCGGCGACCCTCAGCTTGGAAGGCTGATGCTCTAGCCAACTGAGCTACTCCCGCGCAGAACATTTCAATTTATAGATACATAGCTGATTTGTCAATCCAATTCATGAGGGTTCTTGCATTTTCATCATCCCAAAAAAATTTTGACAGACCTGCTCAGGATTCTCTTAGGGTTTGCCCTTCCCCGTCTCTACAACTAGAATTCGGATCAACCGAATTTCTAGTTGAAACACCCCAAAGCTGCAATATTCCTGTAAAACTATTTTTCAGGATTGAATGGATTTATTTGAAAAGGCATTGGAGCAATCGATCCAGTCCGAAGCACCTTTGGCAGATCGGATGCGCCCGAGGACTTTGGAAGAATTCGTTGGTCAGCAGCATATTCTTGCTCCGGGGCGTTTACTCCGTCGCGCGATTCAGGCAGACCAGCTTTCCAGCCTGATCTTTTACGGACCTCCGGGCACGGGCAAGACCACCCTCGCCCGGATCATTGCCAACACCACAAGATCCCATTTTCTTTCCATCAATGCCGTATTGGCAGGCATTCCCGCAATTCGTGAATGTATTGAAAGTGCAAAGAGGTTCCGATCGGAGCAACAGCGGAAGACCATTTTGTTTGTTGATGAAGTCCATCGTTTCAACAAGGCACAGCAGGACGCCCTGTTGCCCCACGTAGAAAACGGAACCGTAGTTCTAATTGGTGCGACCACGGAAAATCCTTATTTTGAGGTGATCAAGGCCCTGGTCAGTCGTTCCCGGATCTTTCAATTGAGATCACTGGATTCCCAAGATCTTGAGAACATCCTTGAGATGGCCATCGGGGATCCGGAACGTGGATTCGGGACTATGAAAATCCAGTTGGATGAACAAGCAAAGGGGCATTTGGCCCGGGTTGCTTCTGGAGATGCAAGAGCGGCATTGAATGCGCTGGAACTGGCCGTGCAGACCACCGATGTTGATGAGCAGGGGGTTCTCCGGATCAATCTCGAAATTGCTGAAGAATCGATTCAGCAGCGTGCAGTGCTTTATGATAAAGACTGAGATGCTCACTTCGACACGATTACAGCCTTTATCAAGTCGATGCGTGGTTCTGATCCGGATGCAGCGCTTTATTGGATGGCGAAAATGGTCCAGGCCGGAGAGGACCCACGGTTCCTGTTCCGCAGGATGATCATTTTTGCATCAGAAGATGTGGGACTTGCAGATCCCGGAGCACTGGGGGTGGTCACTTCTGCGGCTGAGGCCTTTGATTACGTGGGAATGCCTGAGGGGCGATTCCATTTGGCGCAGGCATGTCTTTACCTAAGCACCGCCCCTAAGAGTAACAGTGCTTTCGCTTTTTTTGATGCATTGAAAACGGTTGAGTCTGAGGCAGAGGATGAAGTCCCAAATCCCCTCAAGGACGGTAACCGGGATGGTGCCGATTTTGGCCATGGGCAGGGCTACCTTTACCCCCATGCCTTTCGGGACCACTGGGTCGCACAGCAGTATCTTCCGGGAAGTCTGCAGGGGAGGGTTTTCTATCAACCGGGAGACCAGGGCTATGAAGACGGACTCAGAGAAGACGTTGCGCGAAAAAGGGAAGCCCAGTTGGCGTCATTTCTTGCTGCTTCAACTGAATCCCAGGAACTGGAAGGTGATTACTGGGAAAACCGCACTCTGGGTGATTCTGGAGAATTGCATGCCGCTGTCAGGGAACGATTGATCCGAATGGCAGAACCTGAGAAAAATCATCTCTGCCTCGTGCTCAATGGCGGAGACGGTTTGTTGCTGGGTGAAATGTTGAGGAAAGTTTCTGATGAAACGGTCTATGGACTGGTTGAAAACGAGAATCAAAAACAGGTCCTGGAAAAATTTCACCAAGGCAGTCGTGATACTGGCCGAATGATCCTGGCCGTTTCAGATTTGGAAAAAGGCCCCTCGGTTTTTGGGGTTCCTGATCTCCGTTTTGAAAGAATGATAGGCCGAAATTATCTTCAGGGAATTGCTCAGCCCTGGGAAATCCTTGAAAAACTGGAGGAATTTCTTGGGGAACATTCAAGAATTGCGCTGGCAGAGACAATTCCTTCCAAAGCCCAAAGGATCAGCGGCTTGATCGGGGAGGGGACGATTGATGCGGAACTGTACCAGGCATGGGAGGAAGCAGAAACGAAGTTGTACGACGACCCTTCAAATCCGAAACTCGGTTGGAATGACGAGGAATTGATGGAAAGGTTGGAAGAAAGCAATTGGCATGTGAGAAGTTGGCAATTACAAAATTTTGAAACTCCAACCAGGATTTCATTAGAACACCTGGATTCATGGTTCAGTGAAGGAGGAACTTCTCCAAGCTATGGAGAACGCCTTCAACAGAATATCGGTTCTGAAAAACTGAATGCGATTCATCAAGCTCTTCGCAGCCAGGTAGAAAACCGAGTGGTGCCCTGGAAAAGCTGCTGGCTGTTTTTCTGCATTTCCAGATCATCCAAGTGAATCGGAATGGTTTTGAAGAATTGTTATTGACCTTTGATCCCTCTCAAGAACAGATGCTAGAAGTTTCACGTTTCCAAAAATTAAAGATATTTAAAAGATTCGTAGTTCCTTGGACTTGTGGTCTGATCCTGTTAGCGGTGATTGCTGGATGTTCCAGTAAGGAACCGGAGGTTTTTTTCCGCAGAGGTGAACGTGATGTGTTGAAGTTCAAAGCGATTCAAGCCTGCCATGGGAATTTCCAGATCCTTGAGGAAACCGATTTTGGGCCCTTTATCCGTGCCAAATTAAAATGCATCAAACGGGAACTTCGAGGTTGATGAAGGAGGGATTGAATACGTCATAATCCAATGTCTTAAGATGATGAACATGATGGAGTGAAATTATGAGAAATAGGGTGAGCATTGAGTTGTGGAAAAAATATTCTTGATATAGTGATGATTTAAGGTCATAAAATTATCAATATTCTCATTTCATTAATTTATAATCTCACATTGTGCGAAAATTGAATCCTTAATCTCATCATTTAAACCTTCATCAAAAGGAATGCTTATGGAAGAGCAGGCAACGGTTGGATTACGCATCAAAAAACTTCGGGAACAACTGGATTTGAAACAGGCTGATTTCGCCCAGCAACTCTCAGAAGATCCGAAAAAAATCAGCCGTATCGAGAAAGAAGTCCAATTCCCTGACAGCAACTTTCTGATTCAGTTGGGTGAGCGGCTGGACGTGTCTCTTGACTGGATACTAAGGGGGGTCGGGAAGATGTTCCTTTCAGACTCCGATTCATCTTCGGCCAATTTTTTCCCTTCCGAAGTCGATTCAGGAGATTTTGCTTTTGTTCCGGTTTATGATGTCAACGCCTCGGCAGGGCATGGAGCCTTCAATGATTTCGGTTCCGAGCAGGCGATCCAGCACATGGCATTTTTAAATTCCTGGATTCACGGAAATCTCTCATCCAGTGCAGAAAGGATGGTGGTGATCCGTGCCGTAGGAGACAGCATGCTGCCGACCATCAGTAATGGCGATTCGTTGCTGTTGGATGTCAGCCCTCATTTCGCAGGAGACGGTCTTTATTGTGTCCAACTCCACGAAACTCTTTTTGCCAAACGTGTGCAGCGGAAATCAGGACACGGTTATCAACTGATATCGGACAATCCCAACTACGAACCCCTGGAGGTCAATGAAGAAGACGAGGACGCCTTCAGACTCATTGGAAGAATCCTTTGGGTGGGAAAACAGGTCTGAGATTGGAAACAAATGGAGGATGGAATCAGCTCGTCAGCCGGTCCAGTTCCTCATAGGGTTGGGCTCCTACCAAACCATAACCCTGGTAGACGAAAGTGGGGATGCCGGTCACTCCCAGTGATCGGGCATAGTTCCAGTCTTCATCAACCGCCTGCTTGTATTGTCTGCTCTGCAGTGACAAGCGGGCGTCTTCCGTATTGAGTCCTGAAAGATCGACAGTGTTGATCAGCACATCGGTTTCCGCAAGGTTTTCCCCACGGACAAAATAAGCTTGGTACAGTTGGGGGTGCAGGGATTCGGAAAACTGATTTCTATCAGACCATTTAGCCAGTTCCTGGGCGCGTCTGCTGTTAAAGGTCATGCTGCGCATGGGATCAAAGGGGAGCCCCTCCACCGAGGTCAGGGCTTTCATTTTTTGATTGGAAGCCTTGATATCCATTCCGGTACCGGCGAAAAGTTGTTCCAGAGGCAATCCTTCCTCAGGAGTGTCCGGATGCAATGGGAAATAGCGCCATTGTACCTTAAGTGATTTTTCCCGTTTGAGACGTTCGACACGACCTGTGACGAGATAACACCAGGGTCAGACAAAATCGGTAAATACTTCGAGTAATTTTTCTTGGCTCATGTCTTATTTTCTGGAGGCAACCGATTCAGAAACAACGCAGAGGATTTCAAACATGATGCTTGCTCCAACCAGGGCGGTTGTACCGCTCGGATCAAAGGGGGGAGCAACTTCCACCACGTCTCCCCCGTAAAGCTGTAATCCGCGTAGGCTGCGGATCATTTGTTGGGCTTCATGGGTCGTGAATCCACCCACTTCAGGTGTTCCGGTGCCGGGAGCATAAACCGGGTCGAGACCATCCACATCAAAACTGATGTACGTGGGACCTTCACCGACCACTTTTCGGGCTTCTGCCATCACAGCCCTCCAGCCTGAATCGTAGAATTCCTCGATGCTGACTACTCTCATTCCGGAATCCTCACTGAATTTCCAGACATCCGGATCATTCAACGGTCCTCGGATTCCAATCTGGATCGTCCTTTGTGGATCAAGAAGTCCTTCTTCAACAGCCCTGCGAAAAGGAGCACCATGATGGAATTTGGAACCCAGGTAATCGTCTCCGGTATCACAGTGGGCATCAAAATGAACCATTCCCAGAGGACGAT
>JAYPMF010000051.1:7396-12441 GCA_038129785.1 Flavobacteriaceae bacterium | reverse complement strand
GGAGATAAAAAATCTGGCAGACTGTCGTTGTAGCGATTATCCCCTAAAAAAGTAGCATTGATACGGTATAACTTAAGTGATTCTTGGAAGTAATCCTCCAATAAGTTATCAAAATTATTTTGAGATCTTTTTTCTTGATTGAAAAAATTACAGGCTAACAAAAAACATAAGCAAATAATTAGAGGTGCTTTTTTCATCATATTATATTTTGACCTTCAGAAAATTACAAAATTTTATACACTATAATAAAAAGAGCTTAGCGCTTGCGTTCCTCCAAAATTGCCAGAACATCCTCAAGACATTTTCCTTTCGATTTTAACAAAATCAGGTAGTGAAAAAATAAATCTGCAGCCTCCTCCATAAAAAGGGAGTCATTACCAGCAATGGCTTCGATAACAGTTTCGACACTCTCCTCTCCCACTTTTTGAGCAATTTTATGGATGCCTTTATCAAACAAACTGCTTACATAGCTGTCCTTTGAAGGGTTTTTCTGACGATCTTCGATAACAGCCTCCAATTCCCTGACGAAACTCAAACCCGATTCGTTATCTTCTCCCCAACAGGTATCCGTTCCTTGGTGACAAGTTGGTCCAAAAGGAGAAGCTGTTATCAAAAGAGTGTCTTTATCACAATCTATCTTGACGGAAACTAATTTTAAATAATTCCCACTTTCCTCTCCTTTGGTCCATAATCTTTTTTTGCTTCTGCTAAAAAAAGTGACCTTTCCAGAGGACTGGGTCTTTTCAAAAGCTTCCTGATTCATGTACCCTAACATTAAAACTTTTAGGGTTTGCGCATCTTGAACTATGGCCGGTAAAAGGCCATCGTTATTTTTATTAAAATTGGCTGTTTTCATCAGATGATTCTTGTTGGAATGTTTTCTTTCTTTAAAATCTGTTTGAGTTCAGGTATGGGGATTTCACCAAAGTGAAAAACACTGGCTGCTAAGGCGGCATCAACTTTGCCTTTTTTAAAAGTATCCACAAAATGCTGAGTATTTCCAGCTCCACCCGATGCTATGATTGGAATGTTCACCTTTTCCGTCAGTTCAGCCAAGGCAGCATTGGCAAATCCGTTTTTAGTTCCGTCATGATCCATAGATGTAAAGAGAATTTCTCCAGCACCACGAAACTCAGCTTCTCGAGCCCATTCATTCAAGTCTATTAAAGTCGGGACCTTCCCTCCCACCAAATGTACAAGCCAACGATCATCTACTTTTTTGGCATCAATAGCCACCACCACACATTGATTGCCAAAGGCATCCGCCAACTCATTGATTAGTTCTGGACGTCGAACTGCAGCTGAATTAATTGATACTTTGTCAGCCCCATTTCGCAACAATTTTTTGGCATCTTCAACACTGCTAATTCCTCCACCAACCGTAAAGGGAATGTCAAGTGCTGCCGCTACTTTTAATACCAGATCTGCAAGGGTTTTTCTCTTTTGCTCCGTTGCCGAAATATCCAAAAAAACCAACTCGTCAGCACCCACTTTAGTGTAGCGGCTGGCCAGTTCTATCGGATCACCAGCATCACGCAGGTCTACAAAATTCACTCCCTTGACCGTACGTCCGTCTTTAATGTCTAAACAAGGTATAATTCTTTTGGTCAACATGAGTCAAGTATTTTCTAAAATATAGCTTTCTAACCGTTTTAAACTAATCTTTTTTTCATAAATCGCTTTTCCGATGATGACACCATTACAACCCAAATCAGCTAAAAGTGGCAATTCGGAAATGTCAGACACCCCACCGGAAGCAATCAATTTGATTTTGGGGCATGCTGACAATAATGATTCGTAGAGCGCAAAAGCAGGGCCCTCCAACATTCCATCCTTGCTGATGTCGGTACAGACCACATAATCCACCCCTGCCTCTTGGTATTTTTTGACAAAAGGGACGATACTTTCCTCTGAGGTTTCCATCCATCCACTCACTGCAATGCGATCCCCTTTTACATCGGCTCCCAAAATGATTTTTTCGCTTCCGTATTCAACCAACCATCTCTTAAATATCTCAGGATTTTTTACTGCCACACTTCCCCCGGTTACCTGTTGAGCACCACATTCAAAAGCAATTTTTAAATCTGTATCAGACTTTAACCCTCCACCGAAATCGATCTTGAGTCCGGTATGAGTAGCCAATTTTTCTAATACCCTAAAATTGACAATGCTCTTGGCTTTTGCACCATCCAAATCAACCAAATGCAAGGAAGTAACCCCACTTTTTTCAAAGGCTTTGGCCACCTCCAATGGATCTTCGTTATAGATTTTTTGGGTGGCGTAATCTCCTTTGGTCAAACGAACACACTTGCCTTCTATGATGTCTATAGCTGGTATGATTCTCATTTCAAAATTTTAAAAAATTTTCTAATAATCGCAAACCATCTTTACTGCTCTTTTCGGGATGAAATTGCACTCCGCAAAAATTATCTTTTTGAACCGCCACACTATAAGCTCCGGCATATTGACTTTGGGCAATGGTAGCATCAGTCAAAGGAACAAAATAGCTATGAACAAGGTACATGTAACAATCTTGAGTAATGCCCTCAAACAATCCCTCTGCTTTGTGATTTACTGTGTTCCAACCCATTTGAGGAACTTTGACCGAATTGGGAAAGCGCACAACCTTTTCAGGCAGAATCCCCAAACCTTGGGCATTGCCCTCCTCAGTTTGTTTACACAACAATTGCATCCCCAAACATATGCCCAATACAGGTTGCTTAAGTTGAGGAATCAGGGTATCCAAACCTTTAGACCTTAACTTTTCCATCGCGCTTGCAGCCTCTCCTTGCCCAGGAAAAATAACTTTATCTGCAGAAGAAATAAGTTCATTTTCGTGGGTAATTTGTGCTACGACACCCAGGCGTTCCAATGCAAACTGTAAGCTTTTTACATTTCCTGCATCATAATCAACAATAACCGTTTTCATGCTACAGGGTTCCTTTGGTGGATGGTAAAATCATTTTATCAGCATCTCTTTTAATCGCCATTTTAATGGCCTTAGCAAATCCCTTAAAAATAGATTCAATTTTGTGATGCTCATTCATTCCTTCTGCTTTGATATTGAGATTGGCCTTGGCTCCATCTGCAAAGGATTTAAAAAAGTGATAAAACATTTCTGTAGGCATCTGCCCTACCATTTCTCTTTTGAATTCTGCTTCCCAAACCAACCAACTTCTCCCTCCAAAATCCAGAGCCACTTGAGCCAAAGATTCGTCCATAGGCAGTGTAAACCCATAGCGTTCTATCCCTTTTTTATCTCCCAATGCCCTCGCAAAACTTTCTCCCAATGCAATGGCAGTGTCTTCAATGGTATGGTGTTCGTCAACTTCCAGGTCACCCTCTGTTTTAATGTTCAAATCCACCCCACCGTGACGGGCCAACTGATCCAACATATGATCAAAAAAAGCAATTCCTGTATCGATTTGGCTTTTTCCGGCTCCATCCAGATTTAAATCAATTGATATTTTTGTTTCATTGGTATTTCGTTCAAATCGTAAGGCTCTTTCCTTTAACAAGAGCATGTGATAAATGGCCTCCCAACTCTTGGTGGTAAGTGCTATGGTCTCCTCCAAAGCCGAATCCGTTACCTCATTGGCCCCTAAATCAGCATTATTGTCTATAAATATGCCTTTAGCACCCAGGTTCTTGGCCAGTTGCATGTCCGTCAACCGGTCTCCAATGACATAGGAGGCCGATAGATCATACACGGGGTTATCCAGATATCCCGTGAGCATTCCTGTGCCTGGCTTTCGTGTATCGGCTTTATCATGTGGAAAGGTCCGATCAATAAATATTTTGGAAAAAACAACACCTTCATTTTCAAAAGATTTGACCAAATGGTTCTGATAAGGCCAAAATTCTTCCTCCGGAAAACGATCGCTTCCCAAACCATCTTGATTGGTCACCATCACCAATTCATAGTCCAATTCCCGAGCTATGCTGCTCAAGTAGCGAAAAACTTCGGGGTAAAAAACTAGTTTTTCAAAGGCATCTACTTGGTAGTCCCCTGGCTCCAACGTCAGGGTACCGTCTCGGTCGATGAAGAGTACTTTTTTCATTGATCTATGGTTTTACAAGCATTAATAAATGTAATGTTTTCTTGGGGAGTCCCCACCGTGATACGTAGTGTATTTTCGCATCCCAAAAGTGAGGAACGGCTTCGAACTACTATGCCTTGTTCCAGAAGCTGGTTATATCTTTTTTGGGCGTCGTCAACCAGAACCAAAAGAAAATTAGCATCGCTAGGGTAAATCTTTTTTACAAACCCAATGGACAATAATTCCTCTTCCATTTTTTGACGTTCTCCAATCAACGCACTAACCTGTCTTTCTACAACATCATTTACATTCAAAGCAGCTAAAGCCTTTTTTTGGGTGAGCACATTGACATTGTAGGGCGGTTTGATTTTATTAAAAAATTCAATAATTGTAGAGTGTGCAAAACCAATACCCAAACGTATTCCCGCCAATCCATAAGCTTTGGAAAAGGTTTGACAAATAATCAGTCTTGGATACTCATCTAAAAAATGGATGGCTGAACCTCCCTCTGAAAAGTCAGTATAGGCCTCATCTACCACCACCAAACCGGAAAATTGATCCAGGAGACTTTGAATTTGAGACAATGGAATTGCATTTCCACTAGGATTGTTTGGAGAGCAAACAAAGATCAGTTTGGTTTTTTCATTAATCGATGACATGATTGCTGCTACATCCAATTGAAAATTTTCATCAAGTGGAACATCAACCGCTTTAACGTTATTGAGCTGTGCCAATACCCCGTACATTCCATAGGTAGGAGGTAATAAGATAACTTCGTCATGTCCGGGCTCACAAAAGGTACGAAAGATCAAATCCAACACCTCATCACTGCCGTTGCCCAACAGTATTTGATTATCTGAAACCCCTTTCACCTTTGCCAACTCTCTTTTTAATTGGCGTTGTAAAGGATCTGGATAACGATTGGCATCTGTATTGTAAGGATTTTCATTGGCATCCATAAAAATCTTTTGGGCCTCAAAATCCTCAAATTCGTCACGAGCCGAT
>JAYPMF010000051.1:558-7386 GCA_038129785.1 Flavobacteriaceae bacterium | reverse complement strand
CGGTAGTGGGCAATATCCCTTACCATGGTCAGAACAATTCGTGTTATCTCAAAATTATTCATCATCAAGCATTTTTAGCCTTACAGAAACAGCATTTTTGTGAGCCTGCAACCCCTCTGCAGTAGCCATTTCCTCAATCACAGGTCCAAGATCTTGTAATCCTTGAGCGGTTATTTTTTGATAGGTGATGGCCTTTAAAAAACTGTCTAAATTCACTCCACTGTATTGTCTCACATAGCCATTGGTAGGCAAAGTATGGTTTGTACCGGAGGCGTAATCACCAGCACTTTCGGGGGTGTAGTTCCCAATGAATACAGAACCGGCATGTTTGATTTGATTAACGAATTCGTCTTCATTTTTAAGGCATACAATCAGATGCTCGGCTCCATAAAAATTAGTAAATGCCAATGCCTCCGCTTCCTTATCGAAGTAGATGATTTTGGAGTTATCAAGAGCTTTTCGGACAGTTTCCTTACGTTCTAAAACAGAAATTTGTACTTCTACTTGTGCATCCACCCGTTCGATCATGTCCCGGTCAGTAGTAACCAACAGTACCTGACTGTCAGGCCCGTGCTCTGCTTGAGATAAAAGATCCGAAGCTACAAAAGCGGCATTTGCAGTGGCATCAGCTACAACCATTAATTCGCTAGGCCCAGCGGGCATGTCAATGGAGACTTGATATTGAGTAGCCAATTGCTTGGCTACAGTTACGTATTGGTTTCCTGGACCAAAAAGTTTATCCACTTTAGGGATGGTCGCAGTACCCAAAGTCATACCGGCGATGGCTTGCATCCCTCCTACCTTAAATATGGTATCAATACCACACAAATCAGCAGTATAAAGTATTACATCAGGTAATTTACCCTTACAATCTGGTGGTGAACATAATACAACTTTACTACAACCTGCTACCTTTGCCGGAACAGCCAGCATCAAAATGGTTGAAAATAGCGCTGCTGATCCCCCGGGAATGTATAAACCCACTTTTTCAATTGGTAGTTTTTTTTGCCAACAATTGATACCTTTTTGAATCTCAACTTTGACTTCTTCAGTTTTTTGAGCTGTGTGAAAACGATGAATGTTATCTTTAGCTTTTTGAATAGCCAACTTTAATCTTTCCGGAATACGGGATTTGGCCAACTCGATTTCTTCGGCAACGACAGAAAAATTCTCCAATTTAACGTTATCAAATTTTTCAGTGTAGGTCATTAAAGCCTGATCCCCATATTGAGCAACATTATTAAAAACTTCCTTGGCCAAAGGCTCCAGAGAGGAATAAGAGGCGGACCCCCTTTGTGTCAACACTTTCCATTGTTCAGGGGAGGGATTGATATAACGCTGCATTATAATACTATTTTTTCGATGGGACAAACTAGGATGTCTTCTGCCCCTGCGGCTTTCAACTCATCGATGACTTCCCAAAAAGAGGTCTCGTCAATCACAGAATGCAAAGAGGACCAGTCCTCTTTGGCCAAAGGTAATACGCTAGGGCTTTTTAGTACCGGTAAAATATCGCTGATTAAATCAATTTTGTCATTGGGCGCATTCAAAAGAATGTATTTTGATTTTTTTGCGCGGATCACCGTACCCAAACGAAAAATTAATTTCTCAACAATTTTAAGCTTTTCTGCAGACAAATTTGGTGATTGAACCAACACCGCTTGAGATTCAAGAATTTTGGCAACTTCCTTGAGATTATTCTTAAATAGGGTACTCCCGCTGGAAACGATATCGCAAATGGCATCTGCCAAACCTATATTGGGGGCAATTTCAACAGAGCCATTAATAATATGTAAATCTGCCAGAATACCATTTTCCGCCAGAAATTGATTGACGGTGTTGGGATAAGAAGTAGCGATGCGCTTCCCGTTGAGATCTTTTAGATCATTAAAATCTACTTCTTTGGGAACAGCAATAGAGACACGACATTTGGAAAAACCCAAGTTTTCAATAATGGTCAAGTCTTTTCCTTTTTCATGGATCAGGTTTTCACCTATGATGGCCAAATCTACTACCCCATCTCTAAGGTACTGCGGGATGTCGCCATTTCTCAAGTAAAGCACTTCCATCGGAAAATTTCTGGCAGGAGCTTTGAGTTGGTCTTTGCCATTGTCTATAGAAATACCACATTTCTTTAGTATACCCAAAGACTCCTCATTAAGCCTCCCTGATTTTTGAATCGCAATTTTTATCATTGTAAATATCTTTTATAAAAAAACCCGTTTGAAATCAAACGGGTCTTAAGTATGGTCAATACACTTCTTTTACCTCATTTGATCGGTTGAAAGAAAATGTATATGATGATTAAATATTTTCACTTTGCAAATATAATAATTTTTTAATCAAATTTAAAAAAACAAATTTTATTGACCTCCCAGAATGATAGGCATTCCGTCTTCACCACTACCAATTACGATCACCTTTGAATTCGGTGAGGTAGAAAGAGCTTTGGTTGCCTCTATGCCTTTTTCTTTGAGAATCATTTTGGTAATAGAAGCACTTAGAATCCTGTTAGCAGCGGCTTTACCTTCGGCTTCGACTCTCTGCTTTTCGGCTTCTTGCTTTGCTTTTTCCAAACGGAACTCATATTCCAAAGCTTCTTGCTCCTGTATTAGTTTTCTTTCGATACCCTCCTTTATAGCCAAAGGAAGAGATACATCCCTTACTAAAACTGCGTTAAGTTGAATGTGTTGGGATTCCACATTCTTTTTGGTTTCTATGAAGATTTCATTTTGAATTGCATCTCTTTTAGTAGAGTATAATTGCTCCGGAGTATAACGTCCCACAACACTTCTGGCAACAGCCCTAATCTGAGGTATTAAAACAATATTGACATAATTCTCACCTTTGGTTTTATGTAACAAACCCAATTCGTTGTATACGGGTTGATACAATACAGATACATCCAAAGAAATTTCCAAACCATTGGAGGACAATACCTGCATATTACCCTCAAAAAACTCTTGTTGTTTAACATTGTAAATATAAACTTTGTTCCAAGGAGCAATAATGTGAAACCCCTCCGATAGTGGGGCTTTATCAGTGACAACACCGCCTCCAAAGGTTTTAAATAGTACACCTGCCTCTCCATAACCAATATTAATAGAAGATTTAGAGACAAAAATGATTAGCACAAAGGCCAATAGAATAATAGGTAATCCAATTTTAGGTAATTTTTGCATAATAAATGTTTTTTAAGTTAACATTCCTCCATCGACTTGGAGGACTTGACCGGTTATATAATTTGATAAATCTGATGCCAAAAAAAGACATGCATTGGCAACATCTGCGGGAGACCCCCCTCTTTTTAGGGGTATTCCTTCACACCACTTTTGAACCATATCATCCGAAAGCTTTTCTGTCATTTCGGTCTCAATAAATCCTGGTGCGACTACATTACTTCTGATATTTCTAGAACCCAATTCGAGCGCAACTGCTTTGGAAAAACCTATAATCCCTGCTTTGGATGCAGCATAATTGGATTGACCGGCATTTCCCTTAATCCCAACTACTGAACTCATGTGAATCATTGAACCTGATCTTTGTTTTAAAAAGGTACGCTGAATGGCTTTAGTCATGTTGAAAACAGATTTGAGATTAACTTGGATGACTTGATCAAAATCAGCTTCTCCTAGACGCATCAATAGATTATCTATGGTGATCCCGGCGTTATTGACAAGTATGTCAACGCTCCCAAACTCCTCTAAAACCTGATCTACCAATGCTTGAGCGTGATCATAATCGGCAGCATTGCTTTGATAGGACTTGGCTTTTACCCCCATCTCGATTAATTCCTTTTCGAGTGATTGAGCAGCTTCAACTGAACTACTGTAAGTAAAAGCCACGTTGCACCCATTCAAGGCAAAAACTTGTGCGATGCCTTTACCTATACCACGTGTGGCACCGGTAATAATTGCTGTTTTATTTTCCAGTAATTTACTCATAAAAGCTTATGCTAAAACTTCTGCAACTTTTTTACCAATATCAGCAGGAGAATCGACAACATGAATTCCACAGGACCTCATGATGCTTTTTTTGGCTTCAGCAGTATCATCTTTACCACCAACAATAGCTCCTGCATGACCCATGGTTCTTCCTTTGGGGGCAGTTTCACCTGCAATAAAACCAATAACAGGTTTTAAGTTGCCATTTTCCTTTATCCATTGAGCAGCATCTGATTCTAGTTGCCCTCCGATTTCACCAATTACCACTATGGCCTCTGTTTCAGGGTCATTCATAAATAATTCTACAGCATCTCTTGTGGTAGTACCAATGATTGGGTCTCCTCCAATTCCTATGGCTGTGGTAATTCCCAACCCTTCTCTAACTACTTGATCAGCTGCTTCATAGGTTAAAGTTCCGGATTTAGAGACAATACCCACATTTCCTTTTTTGAAAACAAAACCTGGCATGATTCCTACTTTTGCCTCCTCGGGTGTAATGACACCTGGACAATTGGGGCCAACCAAAGTACAATTTCTTTTTTTGATAAAGTCTGAAACTTTAATCATATCTGCCACAGGAATCCCCTCAGTGATAGCAATTATGACTTTGATTCCAGCTTCGGCAGCTTCCATAATGGCATCTGCTGCAAATGCAGGTGGCACGAAAATTATCGACGTATCAGCATGTGCCTCTTCTACAGCTTGTACAACAGAGTTAAAAACAGGTTTGTTTAAATGAGTCTGCCCACCTTTCCCAGGAGTTACTCCACCGACTAAATTTGTCCCGTAGGCAATCATTTGCTCTGCATGAAAAGTTCCTTCACTACCAGTAAAACCCTGAACTATAATTTTGGAATTCTTATTTACCAATACACTCATCGCGTTTATATGTTTTTTAAATATGATACAAAATTAATAAGTAAGTTGAAAATAGGCTATTCTTTAATTCGCTCTTGATAATTTCCCTTTACTGTATCAACTTTAATTTTATCTCCTTCATTGATAAAAAGTGGTACATTGATTTTAGCTCCCGTTTCTACAATAGCTGGCTTGGTGGCATTGGTAGCAGTATTTCCTTTTACACCAGGTTCAGCGTGAGTTACTTCCAATATGACACTAGCAGGCATATCTACAGAAAGCGGTAAACCATCTTCGGTATTGATAGAAATGCTGACAATCTCACCCTCTTTCATCAGTTCGGGATTATCAATAGAATTTTTGCTAACTACAATTTGATTATAATCATTTATATTCATGAAATTATAATCCTCTCCTTCTCCATATAAGTACTGAAATTTACTTGTTTCAACCCGAATGTCATCTATTTTGTGTCCAGCAGAAAAAGTATTGTCAACCACTTTTCCGGAGGTAACACTCTTGAGTTTTGTTCTGACGAATGCGGGTCCCTTTCCAGGTTTCACATGAAGAAACTCGACAATTTTATAAATATCGTTATTGAATTTGATACACAATCCTTTTCTTATGTCGGATGTTGATGCCATAAGGTTTGTTTAACTTTTTTGAAAATAGCCTTTCATAATTCCTCTTTGAGAGTTTCTGATGAATTGCAATATTTCATCTCTTTCAGGAGAGGCAATCATTTCAGCCTCTATGATGTCAACAGCCTGACTGTTGTTCATTTTCTTTTGATATAGAGTCCTGTAAATATTCTGAATTTCTGTAATTTTTTCAGAGGTAAATCCTCTTCTTCTCAATCCAACAGAGTTGATGCCAACATATGACAATGGCTCACGAGCTGCTTTGACATATGGAGGGACATCTTTTCTCACCAGCGATCCACCTGCAATAAAGGCGTGGTCTCCAATGGTAGAAAACTGATGAACTGCTACCAAACCTGCTAAGATTACGTGATCACCAATGGTTATATGCCCCGCGAGGGTACTATTGTTTGAAAAAATACAATTGTCACCGACAAAACAGTCGTGTGCTATATGACAATAGGCCATTATTAGGCAATTGTTTCCTATTTTAGTAAGTTGACGGTCAGAAGTTCCCCTATTTATGGTCACACACTCTCTGATCGTTGTTTTGTTTCCTATTACAGCCAAGGTGTCCTCACCTTTAAATTTTAAATCCTGTGGAACTGCTGCGATTACAGCTCCCGGAAAAATACTACAGTTTTTTCCAATCCTAGCCCCTTCCATAATTATTACATTTGAACCTATCCAAGTTCCTTCTCCAATTTCTACGTTTTTATCAATCGAGGTAAAAGGTTCAATAACTACATTTTTAGCTACTTTAGCTTCGGGATGTATATATGCTAAAGGTTGTTTCATTATGATTCTTTACGTTTAATTATTTGCGCCATAAGTTCACCCTCTGTCATTAAGTTACCATTTGCAAAAATCATTCCTTTCATATGACAGATGCCTCTTCTTATGGGAGAAATGAGTTCTAATTTAAAAATAAGGGTGTCTCCAGGTTTTACGGGTCTTTTGAATTTAACGTTATCCATTTTCATAAACAAAGTAATATAGTTTTCAGGATCAAGGACAGTATTGAGCAAAAGAACACCACCTGCTTGAGCCATGGCTTCAATTTGTAAAACACCTGGCATGACTGGAGCACCAGGAAAATGCCCCGCAAAAAATGGTTCATTCATGGTAACATTTTTCAGTCCTATTACATGAGTATTTGAAAGCTCAAAAATTTTATCTACCAAGAGAAACGGGGGACGGTGAGGCAACATTTTGATGATATCATTGACATCCATAATTGGATCTGTATTTAGATCAATTTTAGGAGCATTCTGACGCCTTTCTTGCTTGATAATCTGAGAGAGCTTTTTTGAAAAACATGCATTTATCTTATGACCGGGTTTATGAGCAAAAACCTTTCCCCTGATTGGAACACCTACTAAAGC
>JAYPMF010000051.1:0-548 GCA_038129785.1 Flavobacteriaceae bacterium | reverse complement strand
TAACATCGAGAAGTTTGTGTCGTGCAGCTTCGTTTGAAAAATGAAGACTTAAGTTATCTAATATCCCATTCGGCTGAACAGCTATATTATCTTTTCCAAAAGCTTCTTTTAAACGCTCCATATTACTTTCTGATAATGGTTTGTCTACATAAACAATAGCGTTGTTCAAATCTCCACCCTTGATTAATCCATTTTCCAGAAGCATTTCGAGTTCATGCAAAAAACTAAACGTTCTTGAAGGAGCGATGGTTTCCTTAAAATCAGTAATGGAATCCAATGAAGCATTTTGTGTACCTAAAACTTTAGTTTCAAAGTCTACCATGGTGGTAACTTGATACTTATCTGCAGGAATTAAAGTGATTTCGCTACCTGTTTCTTCATCTTTATAAGAGATAAGATCAGTCACAATAAACTCCTCTCTCAATTTGTCTTGCTCACGTATTCCGACGGATTCTATGGCTTCAACAAAAAATTTTGATGAACCGTCCATGATTGGCGATTCAGCAGAATCAAGTTCAATAAAACAATTATCAATACTCATCCCTACC
>JAYPMF010000050.1:0-12608 GCA_038129785.1 Flavobacteriaceae bacterium | reverse complement strand
CAACGGTGTAAACAATCTGGTCGTTTAGCCCAAGAACTCCATCACTATTTACATCGATAGTCTGGTAAGTTTTAGAGATATCTAGACTAACCTCTCTATTATAACAACCTATATCATATGTAAATTCCTGGAAGTCTTTTGTGCCATTTGAATTTAAATCTGAAGGGTCTGTATATCCGTCAGCAGTTCCAGTTACTGTTCCAAAACTTGTCTGACTCACAGGAGAATCTCCAAGTAATCCATCATCATCACCGTCCGTATAACCAGCTTCTTTAACATCATTACAACCATCATTATCGGAATCCAGATCAAACATATCAATGGTTGTATCACTGTCAGTGTCAGTTGGTGTTCTTGATTCAACAGAGTCATGAGCACCATTTGAATTAGCATCAACAAACCCAGCATCATTAGAATCAATTCTTCCATCCCCATTGGTATCTAGATCACTATTACCAGCTTCTATTACATCATAAATTCCATCATTATCGGAATCTAGATCTAAGCCATTCCCTACACTATCATTGTCAATATCTCCAAAACACTCCTCCTGGGGCTCAATTAGAATACCGTCAAGCTGAATCGAAACATTTACTCCAGGAGCATATGCTGAGAATAGAATGGCGATGCGGTTAGTGTTAGCATCAGTGGTAAACTGGAATGTATCTTGGGTCCAATCTGATGGGGTTTCTGTAAGCTGATCAACGGCATAATCCGTTTGCAAAGACTGTACTTGCAGAAGGGTTGATCCCCCATCACCATGGGATGCTTCCAATAACCCTCCATCTTTATGATAATAGCTAATTGTATAAGTTGTATTTGGATAAACAACCTCTTCAACCATTATTCTGTCGAAATCTCCAATTCCAGGAGAGGCTTCATTCCAAAATTGTCTTTGGTTTGTAGGAGTTGTAGTTCCAGATATATATGCGTTTTGAAGCAGCTCAATAAAATACTGATTTGCCCCAAGACCTGGAGCTGGGGACCAATTCACATTATTTCCATCAGTTCTATTATCCCAAACCTCACCATCACCATTTACTGAGGTAAATGGTGGCGCTACAGTCGATGCAGGGTATTGTGAGTTTTTGTTCTCGGTGGAATTTACCGGAGCTCCAGGTTTATAATAAGTTTCAAAACTTGTACCGTCTGCATCAAAATCAATACACTGTTCAATTATATCTAAAACACCATCATTATCATCATCAACATCCAAATTATCAGGAATACCATCCCCATCTGTATCAAGACCTACTGGAACAAAAGTTGGATCATCGCCTGTGTCGCCAGCTCCAGTATCTCCATCATCGCTGATATCCTTGGTGTCAAGCTCGGCAGGAAATGGATTTCTCTGCGAGGAACCTCTAAATGTAATGGTGTTAAACAACCCCCCATCTTTTATAGATAGATCATTAATAGTAAACGTTGCGGTGTAAGTAATTACCCCTCCAACAGTAAGGGTGTTTGAATTAGAACCTGCTGTTGCGCTTACAAATGAAGGGTTTCCATCCAAACTCATCACATTACCTCGGGAGGAGGTAATTGTATCTACAAAAATTATATCATCAATTCTGTCATTTGAAGTGTTTGTAACAGTAATGTCGAAAACAACTTTATCACCAATAGGCCCGTCATTATTTCCATCATCTACAATGTTATATGTCTTTATAACATCAAATGCAGGAACTACCCCTGTGTATGAAATTGTTCTATCATTTTCAGTATTCCCATCATCATCATCTCCGTCGTCACTATAATCTGAAGCAGATAATACAGGATTGATGCCATCGGGGTAGCTAAAGGTTTGTGCAAAGGCTTGATTCATAACACCTCCAGCTGTAACATCATCTGCAACAATTGTATAAGTTGCAGTGTAAGTTGCAATCTCTCCCGATAGTAATGTTCCCTGGACTGAACCAAGTGAATTACTAATAAATACTGGTAAATTGCTGTTGTCTAAATTTCTAGTATTACTAGCAATATCAGTTATTACGTCAGTAACATACAATGATCTTAACGTAATATTACCATTGTTTTCAACACTTATTGTGTAGGTTAATTTATCTCCCTCACTAATTAATCCATCGCCGTCTAAATCACTATTCACAACTGTTTTAGTAACATCCAAAGAGGGTTCTGCAGTGATATTATATATTGTAGGATCATTGCCTGTATCACCTGCCCCTGTATCGCCATCATCACTTGTATCATTGACAAATGCTGAGTCAGTGAGGTTACTCGCAAGTACAACAACTGAGTTGCTTACACCACCATTGTCAACCACCTGCTGTGTAATATCAAAGGTCGCTGTGTAAGTCTTGATTTGTCCAGGCAAAAGATTATCAGGATCACTAGTCGTTATAGGTGTGGTATAACTTAATGCGTTCCCCTCTAGATCTACTAGTGTATCGGTAAATGAGAAACCATCTAAGGTTTGGTTTCCTGTATTTAAAATACTTATTGTAAAAGTCAAAGTATCACCAACACCAATTTTACCGTCATTATCATTGTCAGTAGCATCAACAGTTTTAGTTACTGTAAGTGATGGATTAGCAGGAATGATAGTGTCAACATTTTCGGTTGACGCTGTTATGGTTCCAGATTGGGCGTCATCAATACCTTGAGCCGTAACAATATTTCTAAGACCACCAAAGTCAACAGCATCTTGATTTATAGTGAATGAAGCTCTATAATTAGCTTGTTCATTTACTAAAATTACATCTGAGTTAGAACCTCTAGATCCTGATAAATACTGCAGGGGTCCAGTTAGATCAAGAGTGCCAGAATTTAATCCAGCCAGTGTATCTGTTACGGCAACTGATGAAATATCAATATTCCCTGTGTTCGATACTGTAATTGTATAATTAACTATATCTCCTATATCATTTACACCATTTCCATTTGTATCACTTACGGTAAAAGTCTTCTCAATATTAAGTGATGGGTTGGCTGCAATTGGATTTTCAGTTGGGTCATCAACTAAATTTCCATCTTGATCATCATTATCATCACTTACATCAGTTGCAGGAGTATTTGAAGGGTCTAATACCGTCACTGATGCAGTGTTAATTAATCCACCAGCATTTATAATACTCTGATTTATCACTACATATGCGGTGAAAGTAGTTATCTCTCCCGGTTTGATTAATCCATATGGTGAGCCAAGTGAGGATGAACTATAGCTGGGACCAACCAAAGTGGGAGTGTATGTTCCAGCGAATGTTGAAACCGTATCATCAATAACTAGTTCATTATTTGGTGCACCAGCAACACCCAAAGTATTATTTCCTGTATTCTCAATAGTAATTATATAATTAATTCTGTCTCCAGAGCTAATATCACCATCACCGTCATTATCGACATGTGCAAAGTCTTTTACAACCTCTATACTTGGATTTTGTTCAATTTCAAATATTGTAGGGTCATTAAACTGATTTCCATCATCATCATCTCCATCATCACTATCGTCTTGAACTAAAGTATTTGCTGGGTCTCTTCCACTTACATCCACTGTATTCTCAACACCAGTTTGGTCTACAGCTTCTTGGGTAACGGTAAAGGTTGCTGTGTAAGTTGCAGCCTCACCAACCTCAAGGGTTCCTGCAGAGGAGCCAGATGTTGAACTAACAAATTGAATACCTGGTGCATCATAATCTAATGAAACCCCAGCGATTCCTGATAATTGATCTGCAAGAGAAATATTAGTGAGTCTAACGTTTCCAGTATTTGTGACAACAATTGTATATACTGCTACATCGCCAACTTGAATTTTAGTGGGATCAGCTCTTGTAATATCAACTGTTTTTGATGCATCAATTTTACCATCGAATGTTAATTTAACTTCAGTTGGATCATTAACTGTATTACCATCGAAATCATTGTTATTGTCACTAATTTTTGATACTTGATTATTTTCTGAGGTAACATCATCAGCGGTGACTGATGCTTGATTGGTTATTAAACCATTATTTACATCAGCTAGCACCACAGTATATGTAGCAGTGTAGGTCAATTCTCCACCAGCTAAGATTAAACTCGCATTAGATCCATTAGTTGAGGAGGTGAGTGTTGGCCCTGAATCAAGTGCAAGAACACTCCCTGTATTGTATGCACCCCTTTTTTGAACATCAGATAAAACTATGTTTTCAAGAGCAACGTTTCCAGTGTTTCTAACAGTGATGGTGTAAGTGATCACATCACCAGCACTTGGAAGCCCATCTCCGTCATCAGCTAAAACTGCAGTTTTAAAAAGATCTATACCAGTGGTTATATCAAGTGGAGTTTCTGTTACATCATCTGTAGTATTTCCATCTGTATCTATTCCATCATCACTCCAATCATTAACATCTGAAAACGCATTGGGATCTGATCTAGCATAAACATATACTCTATTATTAATTTGCCCTGTATCGGTATCACTTGCTTGAATGGTATAATTAGCTGTATACACCCTTGACGCTCCTGGTGCTAGCGGATCATCATTGTTTACAATCCCGGGGGCATCATAACTTAAATTTACCCCAAGACCATTGGACAGTTGATCAATGAATCTAATTGTATGAAGTGTTATCTGACCAGTATTTACTACAGTGATTGTGTACTGAATCACATCGCCAGCACCAAGTTCATTGTCCCCGTCATCCAAAACATTAGCTTGTTTTGTTACCTCAATTGATTTTGTAATTGTAGTTTCTACAACTGTGGCATCGTCAGCAGCAGCAGTCGATGGATCGTCAGAGGTGTCATTTACATTATTAGTTTGACCGGGGCTATCTGCTTGAACTATTAAAGTGTTTCTTACCTCTCCAGTATTTGCGGCTGCTGCAGTAATTACGAAAGTCGCCCTATACCTTTCAGTCTCAGATACGTTTAGAACACCTTGTGCCGTAGATGTATCAGTAGATGACACAAATGTTGGTCCGGAGGACAAAGTCAGGGCACCACCATTTGCATTGGTGATATTTTCAGTGAAATCAAGGTTACTTATAGTTACATTTCCCTGATTTTCAATAAAAATATCATAAACAATTGTATCTCCAACGTCAGTAGCTCCATTGTTATTATTATCAAGAACCGATGCGACTTTTGTGGTATTTAAATCTGTGACATGTGGAATATCATTTTCAACACATGAATCAATAGAATCTGTTACAAGTGCTCCTGTTGAAAAAACATTTGCTTGAGCAGTAAGGCAGTTATTAACCCTTCCAGATTCTATTGCAGTTTGATCTAGGGTATAAACAGCAGAATAAAATACGGTTTCTCCAACTACAAGCGTACCAGTAGTAGTTCCGTTTCCAGCTCCAGCATCAGATATATTTCCATAAGTTGAAGAAGTAAAAACTGCACCTGGAGGTGTGAAGGGAGCTGTTAGTGCCAGTGCTCTACCACCTTGATCTGTTAATGCATCATCAGGTGCAATTGCAATTAAATCTTGATATCCATCGTTGTTAACTGTTATGATATAAAGCAAACGATCTCCAACAGAATACATTCCATCACCATCGACATCATCAAACCGGTCAAAAACTTTATCAATTTCAATAGATGCAACACTATCTCCTCCATTAATTATGTTTGGATCATCAGTGGTATTCCCATCCGAATTATTACCATTATCGCTCGTGTCAGAAACTTGTTGACTATCAGCACTAACAGCTTGGCCTAAAATACTTAGACTTATTCCCCCTGTAGATCCAACATTAGAAAAAGTATATGAGGCCACATAAGTTTCAACCTCACCAGCTATCAATGTGCCAGATCCATTAGACTCAGAGGAATTTGCATAATTAATACCGCTACTAAGATTAATTGCGGAGGAGTCTAAACCACGAAAAGTGGAGGTTAAAACAAGGCTATTGAGAGTAATGTTACCTGTATTTTCAACTCTTACTGTAAAATTGACAACATCACCGTCATCTACAATACCGTTTGAATTAGTATCAGTTAAATTGGTAAAAGTTTTTACTTCAAACTGCCTGTTTATTTGGGAGAAAGCCCCTGTCCCTATTAAAAGGGAGAAAATCACCAAGGAATATCTCATTACCCCCAGATGGTAGATTTTTTTTAGCTTTCGTTTGTTCATAATACTTACACAGTGATTACAAAGTCACTAGTAAATAAATTTTGTATTAGAATCAAATAAAATTAGAGATTAGTAGGCCTTTAGAGAAGCTAGCTGATCTTAAACAATTAACAAAATATAGTTAATAAGTTGATGCAGTATAATTGCAGTAAAAACTTTTCAAATTATAAATGGAAATAATTTTTTTTGCAATTAAAAAAATATGTAAGAGATTGGATTGACCATTTAAGTAAGAGAAAAAGAAATGATAAAAAAGTAGCCCTGAAGACAAATTGTTTTCAGGGCAAAAAAGTGGAGTCGGCGGGAATCGAACCCGCGTCCAAACAAGTCACAACCAAGCTTTCTTCAGGCTTAGTTTTCGTTTGTTTTTCGAGAGATCAGTGACCGAAAACTGCCCAAGACCTCCTTATCATCTTTATTGAAAAACACTACCGATGCTATAGTATTTCGATGTTGACATTTATGGTGCCTCCAAACCGATTGCCGTCAACAAGGGCTATCGAGAGACATCCGGCTTCCCGACCTTGTCGGGACTAGGCAAAGACTTACTATGATTCAGTCAATTATGCAGCTAGAGCGTAGTTATTTTCGCCATTTAATGGTTGAAACATAAGATTTACGAGCTGTGTCTCAGCGCTCGACCTGCTTACTCTGTCGTGGGAACCTGCTGTCAAAACCAGTCGACCCCTTTAGTCAATGAACTACCATAATTTGAACATCAAATATACAAATTCCATGCCTTTAATAATTTTTACTTTTTATCAGCCATTATTTTTAAGATATGCTAATGTGAATTATTAGTTTTAGTTTTTAAATGATTCTGACTTCCTTATGAATTCCTAACATAATATTAGTACAGAGTTTTACGTGGGTTTTTTTGAATAATAAAACTTTCAGCACTCTCATAATTCTAATATTCCTTGAAAATCTATTGAGTCTTTTCTTTAGAATCTAGTTATACCTTAGCAGATGATATGGTAAATTCTTTTTTGAGATTTCTAGGTTCAATCTGTTTTTGGACTATAAATTGTAGAGTTTTGTGATCAACTAGTATGGCCTTTATTATCGAACTATGGTTTACAACAGTTTATATAACTCTCTCATGAAATTCCCTAAATAAATTATTTAACACATATTCTTTATAATTAAAAAAATCAACTAGTGGTTGCTAAGTGATCATCTAATCCTAAAGTATAGAAAATAAAGTTGAATTGGAATTTATTATAAATTTTCGGTGACAAAAACCCATAATTGGGATAATCGGGTCAAAAGGCCATCCAAATGTTGTATGTCCAACATATTTGCCCCGTCACTTTTTGCAGAAGTGGGGTCATAATGGGTTTCTAGAAAAAGACCATCCACTCCAGTAACTATTCCCGCACGAGCAATTATCTCAATGCTTTCGGGTCGTCCTCCCGTCACGCCACTGATTTGGTTAGGTTGTTGAAGGGAATGGGTAACATCCAGTATAGTTGGGGCAAATTTTTTCATCACGGGAATACCTCTAAAATCAACAATCAGATCTTGGTAGCCAAACTGGGTCCCACGATCAGTAATCCAGACATTTTCATTACCGCTATCTTTTACTTTTTGAACGGCAAATTGCATACTTTCAGGACTCATGAATTGCCCTTTTTTGAGGTTGACAAATTTTTTGGTTTTTGCTGCCGCTACTAAAAGATCAGTTTGTCTAACCAAAAAGGCAGGGATCTGTAATATATCAACATAACCTGCAGCTTTAGCAGCATCATCCTCGCTATGAATATCGGTAACTGTTGGGACATCAAAAGCTTTACTGACTTTTTCTAAAATCTTGAGGGCCCTTTCGTCTCCAATTCCCGTAAAACTGTCGATTCGACTGCGGTTGGCTTTTTTAAAACTCCCCTTAAACACAAATGGAATGGAAAGTCTATTGGTAATGGATTTAACTTTTTCGGCAATTCTCATGGCCATTTCCTCACCCTCTATTGCGCAGGGTCCGGCCATTAAAAAAAAATTACGGCTTTGCTCATTTGCTATATTAGCAAGGTCAGTGATTGGCATACTATTTTTTTGACAAAATTACTAAATGGAATGGCTCAAAAAAGGACTTTGGGTTAAAACCTAGGTTTTGGCTATGACTTCGAAAACTTTTCCCCCTTCACATTTAAAAATTTTCCCAGGGAATTTTACGATCATTTGATAATCATGAGTAGCCATTAGCAGGGTCATTCCTTTTTGATGTAATGATTTAAAAAGTTGCATGATTTCCTGACTGGTTTGTGGATCTAGGTTTCCAGTGGGTTCATCTGCAATGATAAGTTTGGGATCGTTCAGTAATGCTCGAGCAATTGCTATCCTTTGTTGCTCTCCACCCGAAAGCTCAAAAGGAAATTTTTTCTTATTGACCTGTATACCAACCATTTCCAACACTTCATCAATTCTTAGGTTAATTTCATTTTTATCTCGCCACCCGGTTGCTTTTAAAACAAATTTGAGGTTGTCCGCTATACTCCGGTCGGGGAGTAATTTAAAATCTTGAAAGACAACCCCCAAGGTTCTTCTTAAAGACGGTATCTGTCTGCTTTTGAGCCGTGTGAGGTCAAATTCCCCAACGCTTCCCAAGCCTTCGGACAATTCCAAATCACCGTATATAGTCTTGATCAGACTGCTTTTTCCACTTCCTGTCCTACCAATCAGAAACACAAAACTTCCTTCCGGAACATCGATAGATACATTTGTCAAAACAGTTTTTCCACTTTGCTTGATGGTGGCATCACTAAATGAGACAATATTTCCAGACATTGGTATTCAAATGATTATCAAATGTAATGGGTTTTAATTGGCTAATAAAATTTGTTGATAAAATATACGTAAGCAAAAATAATTCCGTTTATAAAAGAGATGTTTCTGTTTAACTTTGAATATGATTAACAAAAAAAAAAATAGCTTTTTCTCTGTTTTATTGTTTTTTTTTACTGCCCTTAGTTGGTCACAAGTTTTTGACAAGGCTTCCTTAAAAATTAAGGCTACTGATCTTTATTATCAGGGTATCTTTCCCAATGTTGATCCTGCCCTTGCCCTTTACGAAGATTTTAATTTCACTGAGACAGAGTTGGAGGAAATCAATTATTTTAAAATGGTCACTGCTTTGCGGCTCAATGATCCAGGTGCAGTTAAATTGATCGAAACTTTCAATCTTGATTATCCCAACAATACCATTTTAAAAACCGTTTATTTGGATCTAGCCAATTATTATTTTAACAATGAAAAATACTCCTACGCGCACAAGTGGTTTGCCAAAGTAAAAGCTGCCGATGTTCCTAAAGCAGCGCTTCCTGAGTTTTATTTCAACAAGGGATATACCCTTTTTTCTAAAAAACAATACCCACAGGCCAAAACTTTGTTGGAAAACGTAAAATTTAGTCCTAAATATGAGTCTGATGCTCATTATTACCTGGGACATATTGCCTATCAGTTGGACGATTATACTGAGGCATCGAACTCTTTTACTCGGGTTTCCAAAAAAGACCAAAAGGAAAATTTGGGCTATTTCCAAGTAGAAATGAATTTTAAGTTGGGAAGATTCGAAAAAGCCATTTCTCTTGGAGAGAAAGAAATTCAAAACGAAGCTGGAGAAGATTTTTCAGAGCTCTCCAAAATTTTAGGTGAGAGTTATTTTAACACCCAACAATACGATAAGGCATTAACACATCTAAAAAATTACAAAGGAAAAAAGGGTAAATGGACCCATGAAGATTTTTATCAATTGGGTTATGCTTATTATGAAACTGGAAATTACAGTCAAGCCATAGATCAATTCAGCAAGATCATCAGCAAAAAAGACAAATTAGCACAGAATGCCTATTACTACTTAGCAGAATGTTACCTCAAAAAAGAACGAAAACCTTCTGCCTTGAATGCATACAGGAGTGCGGCTTCAATGACCTTTAATCCGGATATTTCAAAAATAGCCTTACTCAACTATGCACGATTGAGTTATGAGATCGGAAATCCCTACGAAAAAGTACCACAGCTCATAATCAGATATCTCGAAACATACCCCAAAACATCAGAGGAGCAAGAACTTACAGCACTTTTGTTAAGTTCATACACTAATAGCGGTGATTACGATGGTGTTCTGACTATTCTCTCCTCTCAAAACAATTATAAAGACGATCGTTTACTGCAAAAAGTTACCTTCCTAAAAGCCATTCAACTCTACAATGCGGGTAATTACTCAAAGGCAGGAGCATATTTCCAGAGGGCAGTGAAAAATGACAAAGTCAAATCCCTTACGGCACAATCTCTTTTCTGGCTGGCACAAACTCATTACGAAGGCAATCAATTTGGGGATGCAGTTGATGGATTTTTAATTTTTGAGAAGAATGTACCCAGAAAGGCAATGCTTAATGAATTGGAATACCACTATCACCTGGGATACACCTATTTTAAAATGGGCGAGTATGAATTGGCCTTGGGTTCATTCAAAAAGGTCATCGATCAACAAAAATACTATCCTCGCAGCAAAGTTCGCGATGCTTACATTCGCATGGGAGATGCTGAGTTTGCCATGAGTCGTTTCTGGCCGGCCATGGAGCAATACAACAAGGGGATTGCCATGTCTCCTGCACAATCCGATTATGCCCTATATCAAAAGTCGATAAGCTATGGCTTTGTGGATCGCAATAAACAAAAAATCACCACACTTAAAGAATTGATTAATAAGCATCCCCGCTCTGACTATATAGATGATGCCTTCTTTGAGTTAAGCAGTGCCTATGCTGTGGCAGGTTCTTTTGATACGGCCATCAATACTTACGATGAAATGATCGTTCGTTTTCCCAAAAGCCCCTACCTTCCGAAAGCGATTCTCAACAAAGGTTTGATCCTCTACAATCAGGAAAAGCTAAGTCTTGCAGAAAGTGTGTTGAAAAACTTGGTGGGGCGTTTCACTAAAGATGCAGTGGCACAACAGGCCCTTGGAACCCTTAAAGAAATTGCGGTTGATACCGACAAGGTTCCTCAGTTTACCGAATGGCTTAAATCATCGAATATTAATTCTTTCTCTGATAACGAATTGGAGCAAACTGCATTTTTAGCTGCCGAAAAACAATTTTTAAGTGACCGTAAAAAACAAGCCAAAAAATCTTTTATTTCCTATCTGGAAATTTATCCTCAGGGGGGTAATTCACTTAGTGCGCATTTTGTATTGGCAGAAATTTACTTTGAGGAATCTGAACACGATTCAGCTCTTGAACATTACCAAAAATTGATTGATGCCAAACCTAATGAGTATTATGAACAAGCATTGGTTCGGGCAACACAAGTTATGGTTAAAAAAGATATGCAAATTGAGGCGGAGGATTTATGGAAGGAATTGGAAATCGAGGCGGTCTATCTTGAAAACAAACGTTATGCCATGTTCAATTTGATGCGTTCCTATTATCAATCACAAAAGTTGGAGGAAGCACAAGCTAAAGCAGAAGCTGTATTGGAATTAAAAAATGTAGAAGTAAAAGTCAAATGGGATGCCTACGAAATATTGGCCCAAACCTCAATTGCCCTGGGAGATTCCCTCAAGGCCGAATCAGCCTTTAAGGTTTTGGAAAAAGCCCCTATCAACCAGCTTGCTGCAGAAGCTTATTATTTTAGAGCCCATCAAAACCACAAAAATAAAGACTATGATAAATCTAACGAAGTTATCGCACTATTATCACAAAAATTCAGCAGTCAGCCATACTGGGCCGCCAAGAGTTTACTCCTGATGGCCAAAAATTTTCACGCCGTCAAGGATGCCTTTCAAGCCACATATATTTTGGAATCCCTGATTGTAAACTATAAGCAGTTTCCCGAAATTTCAAAAGAAGGTGAAACCCTATTGAATCAAATTAAAGAAAAACAAGCTGAGCAAAATGCCAGTTTATCGCAACCCAACGTCATCAATGAAATACAATAATATTTTTATGGGATTCTGGTTGTTCCTTTTTGGCTCCATTGTTGCTGTGGCCCAAAAAGAAGAAACCGATGATCTTGGAACTCAAGAGGTTACTGTGATTAAATCTTATAGCCCCAGCCTCAAAAGTGTTTTTAAAATTCAAACCCTTCCTAAGATTGACGACTCTTTGGTTCAAAAAAAAATTGAGGTAGATTACACATTTGAATCCATACCCGTCCTGTCCACCTTCGTTCCCAACAAAGCCACTCCCCTCAAATTACAACGCCAAGAAAGTTCTTTCTATCACAACTCATACGTGATGGGGGGAATTGGAAATCAGTCCTATCTTCAATTCAATCTTTCGACCATGGTACCCTTGGATCGAATGCAATCCATCGGTTTAGAATTTCTTTACAACAATATAGGAGCCATTAATCAAACGCTACTCAACAGTGATAAAAAAAGAACTTCTTTAGACTTACTCTATCAATACAAACAAAACAATATGCGGGTGGATTCGGATTTGCGTTTTGACCGTCAGGGACACAATTTTTTTGGACTTTACAATACCAACTGGCAAAATATTCCTTCTTTTAGAGCCGATGT
>JAYPMF010000049.1:0-12807 GCA_038129785.1 Flavobacteriaceae bacterium | reverse complement strand
TATGGGAATTCCCATTGCAGAACATGTTCCTGATTTAACCTCCAAAAATGACATTACCATATTGGAAAACTACTTAAGCGGTAACTAAATTACTTTCTGAAGATTCGGTAGAAATTATCAATTATTTATTTTTTCTAGGTTAGAGTACCTCCAATGCAAGATTTGATTTAATAATTTATAATTTTAAATTCAAATCATTTCAAACTATATTTGCTGATTAACTTCTGTTTCATACATTAATAATATAAAAATGGCAAACCACTTATCTTTAAGATCGGGAAATCCTGTGCTAAGTAAAACGACCTTCTCAAATACAAAAGTTGTCTCAGAAACCATGACCATCAATGGAACCGTAAACAAAACTGCAATTAGTTTGTTGTTATTGATAGGAACAGGTTATTTAACATTCAACAGCATCAATCCTGTTATATTGGTTGCCTGTGGTATTGGAGGCTTTATTTTAGCAATAGTAACTGTTTTCAAAAAAGAATGGGCCCCAATTACAGTTCCAATTTATGCGATTTTAGAGGGAGGTTTACTTGGAGGGATTTCGTTCATGTACAACAGTCTTTATGACGGTATTGTAACTGATGCGATTTTTCTTACAGTAGGTATTTTATTATCACTACTGGTTGCTTATCGATCAGGATATATCAAGCCTACCGAAAATTTTAAATTAGGAATTTTTGCAGCAACTGGAGGGATCGCCGTTGTCTATTTAGTGAATTTTGTGATGGGGTTTTTTGGCTCTAGCATGGGAATCATGCAAATTGACAATGCTTCTCCAATGAGTATTGGATTTAGTGTAGTGGTGGTGATCATTGCTGCACTTAACTTAGTTTTAGACTTTGATTTTATTGAGGAGGGAGCTGAAAAAGGAGCTCCAAAATATATGGAATGGTATGGTGCTTTTGGTCTATTAGTGACCTTAATATGGTTATACCTTGAGATTCTAAGACTTTTAGCCAAACTCAATTCAAGAAGATAATATACATTTCTAATTGATTCTTGATAATTTGGTTCCGATTATAAATCAACTAGTATTCAAATTATATTTGTAAAATATTTTAGTTAGTTGTAATGATAAATACATTTGTTTCACTTTTAAATTTATTAGTTCTCCAATTAATTTATTCTTGTCATTTCAATCAATCAATTCAATTTTCAGAAACTCCAAAAATTGTTGAAAACCCCAACCACTCCTCTCCTTTAACTGCATATATAAATTTTAAACCCAAACAGCCAGTAGATTCAGTAATCATTAAGATCAGCGATGGGAATAGAGAAACAAAACTAACCTACCATAAGGGCGATAGAAATCAATTTGGATACTTACTAAAATATATGAGACCTGAAAAAAAACACAGCATCTCACTCAGCTTAATAGACAATTCAGGTAAAACACATAACATTATTCAGGAACTCAGTTTTACAACTCCTGGACTTCCACAAAAAGATTTTCTTTTTCCAAAAATTATAATTACCAAAAATAAAAAAACTGAAGAGGAGGAGGAAATGACCCTAATCAATCCTAGAAGAAGAGTTAGTTTGATTCAAGAGGGTGATAATAATTTTAATAAAACTTATGGACTCCTTACAGTCATTAATCAAAACGGGGAGGTATTGTGGTTCTATCAAAACAATTCAAGGATTAGTGATTTTGATCTTTTGCCCAATGGAAATATTTCCTATGTAACCCAAGACAATAAAATTATTGAAATAGATTTTGCGGGAAATATTGTCAATCAATGGTATGCAGCCCAAAGACCAAGTGGAAAGGATGTTGATGCCATTCCTGTGAACACACCTACCTTTCATCATGACACTTCACTACTGCCCAACGGTAACAGATTGGTATTGAGCACAGAAGTAAGAGAAATTGATAATTACTATACCAGTGAAACTAATTCTAGCGCTCCTAGAAAAAAACAAAAAGTAATTGGTGACGTGATCATAGAATTTACACGTGAAGGAAAAATTGTTCACAAATGGAATAGCTTTGATCACCTTCCCGTAATGAGAATAGGTTATGGAACTTTTGGTAATTACTGGGTCAGAAGGGGATTTCCCAATACCATAGATTGGACTCATGCCAATGCTGTGGTTCCCATAAAAAATCAAGAATCATATTTGGTAAACTTTCGCTATCTCAGTGCTATGATAAAAGTTAATAAAAAACATGGTGAAATCGAATGGATCTTCGGTGAAAATTCAGGCTGGGGAGCAGATTTAAAAGACAAACTAATTGATTTACCTGAAACTGGTTTAAATTGGCACCAACACTCACCAAGATATACCCAATCGGGCACATTATTATTTTTTAACAATAATAATTATCAATCAAGACCTTTTGAAAAACCAATTGAAATTAGAGAGAGCCCAAGTTATGTGGTCGAATACAAAATTGATGAAGAAAACAAAAAAGCAACCAAAATATGGAGCACTGAAAATGATGGTGAGGAAAAGGTATATAGCGTTGCTATGGGAAGAGTCAGTGAACTAAAAAAAAATGGAAATATCTTGGCCTGTTATGGTGCACTTCTAGACTCTAAATATTTTGATGAAATGACATGGTGGAATAGAATCAGATATCCTCAATGGACCATGGTGAGAGAATATACCAAAACTAAAATCCCAAAAGTAGTTTGGGAAATAAAATTACTACCCTTGACAACTGACAGTAAAGTTGGCTGGACACTCTTTGGTTCTGAGAGGCTTAATTAATTATATTTTGGTTGACTTTATATGTGTGCGCACACGAAGTTTATATAATTTTGTACCATAATGAATTTTCACTCATTAATTTATAAATCATTTAATGAAATTCTTAAAAATTAATTTAATAGCACTAATGTTTCTTGGCTTTTCTAAAAGCGTTAGCGGACAGGAAGAATTTCCAGAGATGAGTGTCAAATTTATATCCTCAACTATTTCGATTGACGGATATGATTCTGAAAAAGTATGGAAACTTGCCGACTCAACATATATCAATTGGAGATATTTTCCCGACAACGAAAATAATTTTGAAAATAAAACACAGCTCAAAATATTGTATGATGATAGGAATATTTATCTAATGTGCAAAGCATATTCAATTTCAAACAAGTATGTTGTTCCATCGCTTAAATGGGATTTTAGTGGGAGGGCAGCTGATAAAATTAATTTTGTTTTCGATACTTTTTCAGATGGAAATATAGCCTATATGTTTGGTTCCAATATGGCTGGAGTAAAGAGTGATATTCTAGTCTCAAATGGAGGTGTCGGAACTCCAAGAAGTGATCTTAACAGAACCTGGGATTCAAAATTTGAAGTCGAAGGACAAGTTTTTGATGGTTTTTATACAATTGAAATGAAAATACCCCTCTCAACTATGAATTTTCCTAAAGGCGTAGATTCATGGAGGTTTAATTTTTTTAGAATCGACCCATCAATAAATCAAAAAACAAGTTGGTCTAAAATTCCTCAACAATTCACCGACTACAACTTAGCTTTCATGGGTAAAATAAATTTTGAAAAACCATTGGGAGAATCTAACGCAAAAATTTCAATAATCCCATTTGTAAACTCTGTATCAATCTCAAATTTTGAGGATAATAATAAAAATGATGAAATTTCAATAGGTACTGATATTAAAGTTCCTATTGGAAACGGTTTAATGCTTGACTTAACATATAATCCTGATTTTTCTCAAGCAGAAGTAGATGATGAAATTGTTAACTTAAGGAGATTTGAAATTAAACTCCCAGAAAAAAGACAATTTTTTCTTCAAAACAGTGACCTTTTTTCAAACTACGGTGCTATAAGGACCATAACACCTTTCTTTACAAGAAGAATTGGTTTAGCAAGAGATCCGGAGGGTAATCTAATTGAAAATGATATTATTGGTGGAGTACGATTAAGTGGAAAAATTTCAACTGGATTAAAAATAGGATTTCTTAGCATGCTCACTAATGAGGATAAACGTAATGAAATTCCCTCAAACTTAAACACTGTTCTATCACTGAATCAGAAGTTATTCAATCGATCTGCCCTAAAGTTTCTATTTATCAACAGAGAAACAACAAAGGATTATGACTTTGTTGATCGTAATGACAAATTCAATCGTCTGATAGGATTAGAATATGATCTAAACTCCATAGATAACGTTTGGAATGGAAGATTTTTTACTTATAACTCATTCAGTCCTCTCAAGAAAGAAAATGGTTTCAGTGGTGGCGTAAGGGTTAAAAAAGAAACAAGAGAGCAAGAAATTAGTTTTGAGTATTCATATTTAGGAGATGACTTTAGATCAGATCTTGGCATACTTAGAAGGATTGGAGTATCAAAATTTTGTCCCTATTATGCCTATAAAATTTATCCTAAAAAAGGAAAAGTAAATTATCACAGGTTAGCTTATTATCATTGGCTTTGGTTTAAATTAAATTCCTCCACAGAAAATATTCTAGAAAACAATTTTCTTACAAGTTTCAGAACTGTATACAAAAATCAAAGTCTACTTGAATTTAGGTTATATAATGCCAACGAATACCTTCCTAAAAATTTTGATCCAACGGGAATAAATGCAGATTCTCCCCTTCAAGGGGGAAAGACATATCAAAGTAGAATATTTGAAATTAATTTTTCTTCAAATCCTGCAAAGGATTTTTACTTTGTGGTAGCTCAAAATTATGGTAAATTCTACGATGGAACAAAATACTCTTTTGAAAACAACTTTTTCTTAAGATTTCAACCTAAATTATTAACCAGTATCAAATTAAATTATGATCAAATCAATTTGAATCACCTAAATAAAACTGCTAAACTGTGGTTAATCGGTCCAAAATTTGATTTTACTTTCTCCAAAAAACTTTTTTGGGCAACCTTAGTGCAATTCAATTCACAATCTGAAAATTTAGGTATTAATTCACGTATACAATGGAGATTTAATGGATTATCGAACCTATTTTTGGTTTATAATGACAACTATCTAGTGAGAGAAACAGGACCTATTTCGCCTAGAATAAGAAGTTTGAACTTAAAAATCAGCTATTGGTTTTAGTGAATCGACGTTTCGTGGCTAATTGATACTAAATTTACTAGGGCTTAAAAAAATCTTCTTCACTGATGACAGAGAAATTCCCTTCCATAGAGGCATCATAGAAAAAAGTAAAAACATGTCGTTCGCCATAATTTATAACTGTTTTTTGAAGATCCTCAAAATAAAACTCTTTCGATTTGTATTGTAAATAAATTCTAGAAATGGGTAGACCTGTAAATAAATATTCATCATTATTACGAATATAAATATGATTAAGGTAATTTCTATATTGGTCGCGCACACAAACAATAATATCGTGATCTACAGTATTTTTAACCAATAAATAAGTGTTTGAAATGTGTGATGTTACATCTTCAGGAAAACGATCTGCAAAAGTCTTGTCACCAGTACTTCCCCTTTGTGAATAAATAGATGAGTAGTAACTTAGAAAAAAAATTAAAAAAAATATGCGGCTAATAAAACGTTTCACTTTAAAATTCTTTTAATAAAAATAATGATATTAATTAGGCTTCAGTTTAAATTCAGTCACGATTTAAAAATTCAACAATTTCGTCAATCACCCTATCATCCCTTAAAATTCTTCGATGACCAAGTCCTTGTGTGATCATAAGACTTGAGTTTTTTAATTTTTTTTCAATGTTAATAGCATTGAATACCTCAACTTCCTTGTCATTTTCATCATGGATTACAAGAGTCTTAGCTTTAATTTTTTTAGCTAATGAGGAACCAGAAAATTCAAGAATATTTCTTTGAGTTTTTCTAAAAAAATATGAAATCATAAGTTTTTTTGCTTTTTCTCCTAATTGAATTAAATCAAAATATTTTTCAAAAATATCTTTCATTTTATCGAAAGGGCTTATTAAAATAAGTTTATTGATTTTTGAAATTCTGACACAAACTTCGCAACTGGTAATCCCACCACCTGAGTGGCCTAGAATTGCCTCAAATGGCCCCAGCTTTTTTACCAATTCTTCTTGTGAAATGATAAACTCTGGAAGATTCGTGATCAGTCCGTCAGATTCACCATGAGCTGGAGCATCGAAGGCGTAAACGTTATAATTTGACAGCATCAACCTTTCAATTATTTTATAAAAATTTGTTGCTCGACCACTCCAGCCATGCATAAGTAAGATTTTTGGTCCTTTTCCATTCCAATTATAACAAACAACCCTTTTTTGTAGATCTTTTATTAAAATAATATTTTTTTTAGCCTTAGAAAATATTTGAGCTTCCCTCAAAGGCATTTTATATCTGAAGGGTTTAGAAAAGAAAAAAGCTGCAAACCTCATACCAAGATAGGGATGAAAAAACTCTAAAGTTTTTAAAGAAAAAATAAATCATTTGGGAAGAACAACTCCTTGATTGTCGTTTCTTGGTTTATCCATCAATTTTAATTAAAGGGAAGATATAATAAGGTTGTAAATTTAACAATACTTCACTTCCAATATACATACCGAATATATTTTTCTAGATCAGAAAATATTTTTGAAATTAAATGTGTTCTTAAAAAAATATTTTATAAAAAATCTTAAATTGAATAAAAATTAAACCTTTATTTATGAAAATTTTAAAAAATTTATTAACCGTTTTTTTAGCTGTAATAATATTTTCTTGTCAACCGCCAGTTGAGTCTGCACCAGAAATTGATCTTACAACTTATAAACTCAATTTAGAAACTGCCCAAAAACTTTTTGCTACTTTTTCAAGTGAAGATATAGATAGTCAAAAGCCACTTTTATGTCCAGGTTTAACACACTATTCACCTTTTTATGGGAGTGAACCCTCAAATGTTGATGGGTTTTTGGCAGCGAGTAAAGCATGGATGGATAATTTTGATGAAATTACCTACACCGACTCAAAATGGTTCCCTGGCACTGATCAGTCCGGCAAACCTGATGGTTCTGTGATGACTATGGGAAAATGGACCGCAAAAAATACTATGACGGGAAATGTGATCAACATAGGTGCATTTCACACATTTATTTTTAACAAAAAAAATCAAATTCACGAGACCAGAGATTTTTTTGATGCATCTGGTGTAATGGCAGCTGCAATGAAAACTGAATAATCAATTAGTAATTTGGAAAACAAAAACCCTCCTCCATGGAGGGTTTTTTTTGTTATTTTATAGATTTGAAATATGTATTTGATTTAATTCATTTTTATGATAAATAAAAGTTATGCCGATTAGTCAGTTAAATTGTTTTGATCAGTTAAATTTTACTGAATTAGCTAAAAATTCGATTAAAGTGATTGCGATTGTAGGGTTTTAATCCCAAAATGAATCTTACACTCATAATCAAACTTGTAAAGACGGAACATAATTTTTAACTTTATTTGAAGAATTGATATACCGTTTAAAACAAAAAACTTAAGTCCATCATGAAGCGCAGTTTATTAGTTGCATCTGGTTTCACTTTATTATTGTTTTTACTTCTTCTTATTCCACTGGACGGCAGAGTGGACAATACTTTTTTGTTTTTTGTTGGTAGGTTTCACCCAATACTTCTTCATCTTCCTATTGGAGCTTTAATAGTTCTTTTCCTTATGGAAACAATTAATAGTTTTCGGTCAGAACTCAATTTGAATGCTGCCTGTGATATTTTACTTTGGTTTTCGGTATTAAGTATTATCCCTACCATTTCTTTAGGTTTTCTTTTAGCTTCGAGCGGAAACTATGAGGATGAATTATTAAATTTTCACAAATGGTTGGGTTGGTTTACAGCATTAATTTGTGTTTGGTTAGTAGTATTTCGACAACAAAAATCCCCCAAAAATCCCAATGGGGTATCCCGCTTTTATCAAGTTTTTTTAACCATAAATGTTGTGCTAATATCATTGGCAGGTCATTATGGAGGGCATTTGACACATGGGGAAGATTATCTCACAAAATATATGCCCACAGCAATGAAAACCCTTCTTAATGTAGACGATGATATCGATGAGTATATGGTAATCAATGACGTCGCTGATTCCACTTCGAAAGAGGCAATTTATTTTAAAAATAACATAAGACCAATTGTAAAAACCTACTGCTTTGAATGCCATGGGGAAGATAAACAGAAGGGAGACATGCGATTGGACACTTTGCACTGGAACATGATGAGTGGACGTGATGCTGAGAGATGGCACTCCGCTTTGAATGTTATTAACTTAGGTGAGATGCCCCCGAAAAAAAAGCCACAACTAAAGGATGAGGAACGTCGTAAGCTCGTAAACTGGTTGTCGAGCAATCTAAAAAAAGCAACTTTAGCTAAGCAAAAAGATAATAAAAGGGTTATGCGAAGGTTGACAAAAGTTCAATATACCAAAAGTTTAAATGAATTGCTTGGCGTATCTGTAAACTTTGGAGACGTTTTACCTGATGACGGTAAATCTAAAATGGGATTCAGCAACAATGGAAACATCCTTCAGACCTCGGCACTTCATATTGATTACTATCAAAAAATAGCCCGAGAAGCCTTGGACAAGGCTATTGTTTTTGGACAAAAGCCAAAGTCAAAACGATATAAAGTTACTTTGGGAAAAAATATAGGAGATGGTAATTCAGGTGCCGAATTTGGAGGGTATCAAACAGCCCCTGTTAATAACAAAGACTTATTGGTGGAAATCTTAAATGGTGAAGGTAATCCCATTCAAAATTTACTAAAATTTGAAAGGGAATCTTTGACCCAGATAAAGAATAAAATTGGAATTGGCATGAGGGGATCTGCCAGCAATCGCTATACTGTTGTCAAAGAAGGAATGATTTTGAATTCGGCTTTACCCGCCAAGGAAGTCACACCAAAGTCATGGCAAGGACCTTCCCCCAATTTAAAATTATTGGTCAAAGAAGATTTCCCAAGGACTGGTGATTTTGCTTTTAGGATAACAGCCTCAAAAGGTTACCATTCTATGTCTATTGAGCGACTCATTGACTTAAGAAATAATGAACCAGCAATCTTATCATCAAAATCGATAAATATAGTTTCCAAGGATCTTCAATACAACAAGGATTTTGTGTTGAAGAACAAGCGATGGTTAATGCCCAAGGACGTAGCCAAACATGTAGAGGCAAAGTTCACATACCAAATACCCAAGTCAGGTATATATCAAATAGATTTAGTTCACCCCTATGTATCAGATGATGCATCGCCTTCATATCGAATAAGTCTTTTGGGGGGTAACAAAGAAGGTATAGTTGGAAAGCGGATCAATATGAAAGAGGCCCAGAAAGAAAGTGATAAAATCACAACTCCCGTTACATTAGTTTACCTGTCTGAGGGAGAGCACAAAGGAACTATAGGTGGGAAGTTTTTTGTTGGGTTCAGCCATATTGTAATCACCCCATTACAAGAGGATGATCCATTGCCCAAAATACTGGAGGAAGAGGCTATCAAGGATAATTCAAAATACGATGGTGTCAATCCCTCAATTCAGGTATTTGCAGGTTCCAGGACAGATGACGGAATGGATTATAAAACCTTTGCAAAATCTGTAGAAGTAACCGCACAAATGGGGGAAATTCAAAATTTTGAGTTTACCGGAAGATTAGAAAACCTACCCATTCCTTTGGGCAGTGATGATGTAAGTGGTGAATTGGCGAATATATTCACGATTGGTCTTTGGAACAACCATCTAGTGAAAGAAAGCAGTCAAAAGGGGCCCCCCTTGCTTGTAAGATCAGTAGAATTCGAAGCACCTTATTATCCTGTTTGGCCTCCAGAAAGTCACACAACCATATTTTTTGAATCTCCGAACAAAAACGATCATGAAACCTATGCCGAGGAGGTCATCAGTCTTTTTATGCAAAGGGCCTTTAGAAGGCCACTTGATTCAAAAGAAATCAGTCGCTATATGAGTTTTTGGATGCATATTAAAGATGACTTTGACCGTTTTGAAGATGGGGTCAAGGAAGTTTTAATCGCCATTTTGTGTTCTCCCAATTTCATCTACCTATTTGAACCTGAAATTCCTGAATCGGGAGCGTCTGAAGATCAATTTTATTTAGCCTCACAATTGTCATATTTCCTTTGGAACTCTCCTCCAGATGAAATATTAAACACATTGGCTGCAGAAGAAGATTTATACGATGAGTTGTCTGAGCAAATTGATCGTATGATTGAAAGCCCAAAAATCTATCAAATGATTAATTCCTTTAGTTATGAGTGGTTGCGATTGGATCGCCATAAAAGTATGGATGTAGATGTTGAAAAATATGAAGATTTTACTCGGTTTGTAAAAGAAGATATGTTTGAGGAAACCTATCATTTTGTCCACCATGTCTTAAAAAATAATTTGAGTATTTTGAATTTTATAGATTCGGACTTTGCTATGCTCAATCAGAACCTAGCTGAATTTTATGGTATTGATGGCGTAGTAGGAAATGAATTTCGCCCTGTGAATCTTAAGAAAAATCGAGAAAGAGGAGGCTTACTTTCACAAGGATCATTTTTAAGTGGGCATTCAGATGGAGTTCAAGCCCATGCGATCAAAAGAGCAGTTTGGTTAAAAGAAAAAATATTGGGTGATCACCCCCCTCCTCCCCCGCCAAACGTCCCTGAATTGGATCCGGATACTCCTGGTTTTGAAAATCTCACACTCAAAGAACAGTTATTCTTACACAGAAATAAAGTATCTTGTATGGATTGCCATCAAAAAATTGATCCTTTTGGTGTGGTATTTGAAAATTACGATGCCGTAGGGCGTTTTCAATTAACCTCAAAAGACAAACCTGTTGATTCCAAATCAAAACTTCCTGATGGCACTAATATAGAGGGAATAGAAGGCATTAAAGATTATATTTTAAAATTAAAAAAAGACGATTTCACAAAATCTCTAGTGGAAAATCTTTTTGCTTATGCAATCGGTCGCGATATAGGTTTTGCTGATACAGAGGAAATTAATAATATTGTAAAAGAAGTTATTGATGACGATTATCGTTTCAGAACAGTAATTGAACAAATCGTTTTAAGTCCTTCCTTTTACAAAAAAGAACAAAGTTGGTTCAATAAAATCGTTGGAAGATGAAAAAAAAATCTTGGCATATGGACCGTCGGACCTTCATTAGAGGTATGGGAGTTACTTGTATGTTACCATTTTTTGAGGGAATGGCAATGACCAGTTTATCAAAGTTTGCAAAACCTGTCTCTCCAAAACGATTGTGTATTTTGTACTTTCCCAATGGAGTGGGATTGCCACCTAAGGAAAGTATTTATCACAAAAACTGGAGTTGGTTCCCCATCGGTGTAGGAAGTAACTATAAGCTGACAAAGTCTTTGTCACCCTTATCCCCTTACAGGAGTGATATGTCAATAATGGGGGGCTTAAGTCATCCATTCAGTCGCAATGTTCTAGGTCATATGGCAGGGGATTCTTTTTTAACTGGAGGTGACCTACGTGGTGAATACAAGAATAGTATTTCATTAGATCAAGTAGCTGCTGAGAAACTTAGCCATTACACCCGTTTTCCATCACTTACATTGTCTACTGATGGGGGTGTAGGCTACAAATCAAGAACATCAACCCTTTCATTCAATTCGTCAGGAAAACCTATCCCATCGGAACACCGCCAACGAGAAATTTTTGAACGCTATTTTTCACCCAATGGTGGTGCTCCATCCCATCAAAGAAGGAAAAGTATCCAACAGGGTATGAAAATAGTCGACCTCGTTTTAGAAGATAGTAAAACCTTAAAAAATCGATTAGGATCAAACGACAAAGCCAAATTAGATGAATATTTAACATCCTTGGATCAAGTAGAGAAGCAACTTACAAGAAACGAGAAATGGTTGGATGTGCCGATGAAAGAATTTGATGCCAGTCTAATCAATCTTGATGTCGACCCTACTGCTGCTCCTGAAGATTATGTCCGATCCATGATGGATCTGATGATCCTTGGCTTTCAAACTGATGCAACTAGAGTAATCAGTTATTTGATGGCGCGGGAGGATGGTATGGGATTTGGTGATAATTTTCCAAAAATAGCACTAGGTCTTCAGGGACATCATACGATTTCTCATGATAAAGCCACCGGACATTGGGAGGATTGGGGACGTTTAGATCGTTGGTATGCGAAACAATTTGCTTATTTCATTAACAAAATGAAAAACACCAAAGATATACATGGATCATTGCTTGATAACACACTCATACTTTATGGAAGTGCATGCAGTACAACCCACAATGCAAGGAATTATCCTTTGATTTTAGCAGGTGGATCAAAAATGGGGGTAAACCATGGAGAATACACTGTATTTGACGAAAAGCAAGAGAGATTGTCAAATCTATACCTAAACATGCTTAATAAATTGGACGTTAATACCGAAAGTTTTTCAGATAGCACAGGAAGGTTGACTACTTCTATTTTATAAAAGCATACGAATTCCTTCTTAGAAGATTATTTCTCCAACTTTAAAACGGCATACTTTCCTTTATTCCATCCGTGGATCAAAATATACAATTGTTTTGAACCGTTTTTAGCAGTAATTATATGGGGCCAAACCTGATGAATATTTGTTAAATTTGGAATTCCCAAATCACCGGGTACTATGGTCGATTCAAGTTGATTCCCAGTGTGTACATAGATAGGAGCTGATTTTTGGTTTCCAATGGCTTGCAAAGCATTCAAAAAATAATGTTCCGATTTATAAGAAAGGTTACAAACAAGACTACCCTGAGGGATTTCATCAAAAATTTCAAGATATTTTCCCTTTTTGGTGAACTTAACCACTTGTCCCGCTGCACGGTTTGCAACATAAATGTGATTCTTGTGTGCATAAACTCCATGT
>JAYPMF010000048.1:0-12983 GCA_038129785.1 Flavobacteriaceae bacterium | reverse complement strand
ATTTGATATTTTACGGCAAGATGCATTTCTAAAAAATATCCGATCCAATATTTTAGATTACTACAATGGATCTCCTCCTTCACCAGAAAATCACCAGATATTGGATGTCATATCATTTTTAAAAAAGAATCCCTTACATATGTTTCCTTATGATTTCATCCATAAATATGATTCCCAACAGGTTGAAGTTCATAGAGATGAAAAAAGTGATTACAGATATGTAATTTATGAGAATAAAAGATTATTCTACCCCCTTGGTTGGACTTCAGAAAATATTAAGTACTCTCATTCCTTTTCTTGCCTCGAACAGGATAATGAATCTCCCCATTCCTATGCATCATCTTCATTTATTTACAACGAAGATGACATAGCTGTGGATGCCGGCGCAGCTGAAGGAAACTTTTCTCTTTCAATTGTAGAGAAAGTTAAAAAACTTTACATTTTTGAGTGTTCAGAGGGTTGGATTGGCCCCTTACATAAATCATTCGAGCCTTGGCGTGAAAAAGTCGAAATTATTCCTTTGAAGCTTTCAAAAAATGTTACTTCCGAAAGTACAACCCTCGATCAATTTTTCGCAGAAAAGAACGAATTACCCACGATTTTAAAAATCGATGTTGATGGTGGAGAAAAAGATTTACTGAGTGGTGCTTCAAGAATCCTTCAACAAAGCGATAAATTAAAAATTTCACTCTGCACCTATCATCAAAAAAAGGACTTCCGAGAGTTCAAAACTCTACTCGAAAAGCTAGAGTTTAAAGTTCATTCATCCAAGGGATATATGATTTTCTATCTCGATGAACCTTTAAAAGAGCCTTACCTGCGCAAAGCACTGCTATTTGCATCCAAACAAAAAAAATGAAAAGCATTCTAAAAAAGATTCTCTCTCCTATTGTCATCAAATTTTTTCACTACATTTGGTGGCAGTCCAAAGATACATGGCCCCGCAACAAATTCTTGGGTTATGAAATCTTGCAATGTCCATTTGATCTACAAATATACCAGGAATTAATCTTCGCCTCAAAACCTGAATTTATTCTGCAAACTGGAATTTGTGGTGGTGGTTCCATCGTCTACTTTAGCTCTATTCTAGACTTAATGGGTGCTTCGAATGATGTAAAAGTAATCGGAGTAGATATTGAATTATCTGAGGAAGCAAAAGAAATAAAAAATGATCGAGTCATTCTTTTCGAAGGCAGTTCCACAAATGAAGAAGTTGTATCCAAGATTAAAAATTACACCACAGGTAAAAAAGGAATAGTCATTCTTGATTCAGATCACTCTGAGACACATGTTTTAAACGAATTATCTATTTACAAAGATTTTGTGCTAAAAGGATGTTACCTAGTTGTCGAAGATACAAATTTAAATGGAAATCCTGTACACCCAAATTTTGGACCCGGTCCTTATGAGGCAGTTAAAAAGTTCCTACATGAAAACAAAGATTTCAAGCAAGATAACCAATTGTGGAAAAGAAATTTATTTTCGTTTCATCAATATGGATGGTTAGTCAGAGACTAGTAAAGTTCTATCAATAAGAATAAAAAAATTGCGTGGATACATATCGATATTAGAGATCGTGTATCTGAATTCAAAGATTCTCTTTATCCAAAGTCCCATCTTTGGGGCTTTCCTATAGAAGACACCACAAACCTGCATATTTTAAATCCATTAAGCAAAAATTGGCTACTTGTTAACGTCTCTACCTTTTATTCAAAAATTACTAGAAATCGCATTGGAGATTTATTAATAGAAATATCGATTCTTCTCAAAATCAAAGAATATGAAAGCATTTATTGCGTAAGTGGGAGGCTATTCTGGTTACCATTGTTGAAGAAACTTGGCTTGATCCAATCGAAACTTCTTATTCTGATTTACCGACTCCCACCGCCTACCCCATTTTGGAAACTTCACGACCTCCATCATTCCCGATTTTTATTGAGTGCTTATGATGGAATTAATTGCCTTACTGGTTTTACTAAGAACAAATTAAAAGCATTACTTCCGAAGAAAATAAATATTGAATTCCTTGAGTGGTGTACAGATACCATCTTTTACTCAAATATTTGCACGGACAATAAGTGCTATTTTTTTTCCTCAGGAAAAACTAACAGAGATTTTCGTACTCTAATTCAAGCAGCTCAGATGAATCGAAATATGCAATTTGTCGTTATCGGACATTTCGGTGATGAATTACTGGAATTAGTACCACACAACATGAAGATCATTCGATCATCAGCAAATCAAACTGATACTGCAATTTCTTACTCAGATCTCAAAAAGTACTACTCTAAATCAATTGCAGTATGCATACCTCTAAATGATGATCCTGAAGATACATGTGGATACACAGAACTTTTAGAATCAATGGCAATGGGTAAACCAGTAATAAAAGCAAAGACAGGATGCCTGGATCTTAATATTGAGGACCAAAATACTGGTTATTATTATGAACCACACAACGCATATGATTTGAGTGATAAACTAAATTTACTTTTCAATAATCATACTATAGCTGAAAGATTAGGTCAAAATGGGAAAAAGTTAGTTAATGAGAAGTACAATTTGAACGCTTACAGTTGTAGACTTCAAGAGTTTTTCGAGAAAAGTAAGGGAATAATATGCTAAAAAAATTTATAAAAGCAATTTTACCAAGTAAAATACTTCCACTGTCTTACCTAACTCATCGAACTATTAAAAAAGCTTGTGGTGAAGTACAAAGTGGTCCCTTTAGCGGCATGAAATATATCGAAAAAGCCTATTGTAGTAGTATATGCCCAAAGCTAACGGGTACATACGAAAAAGAGATTCAAAATACAATAAAACGACTTTTGAGACAAAAGTTTGATGCATTTATCGACATTGGATCAGCTGAAGGTTATTATTCAATAGGTTTTGCGAAATATGGTAATTGCGAAAAAGTCTACTCCTATGAATGCAGTGACGAAGCACGTAAACTACAACAAGAATTAGCAGAAAAAAATGAAGTTAAAAGTAAACTTCGATTGCTGGGCAGTTGTAATTGTGAAGAATTGAGATCAGTTCTCAAAGAAAATACTTCAATTTTCTTATTATGCGATGTTGAGGGTTTCGAGTATGCCTTACTTGATATTGAAAAAATACCAGAGCTTGCATCAGCAACTATGATCATTGAATGCCATCATCATGTGTGGGATAAAATGGAAACTGCATTGATAGATAGATTTTCTAAAACGCATATCTCCCAATCTTTTCAAGCAAACATGGATGGAGATCCAAATGACTATCCATTTGGAAATTTTTACTACTATATTATGCCAAAAAAGTATAAAAACTTCCCAATATTAGACCAAAGAGCCCCGGAAACTACTTGGTTATACCTTAAACCCAAGAATTAATCTTGAAAAGAACTTTGGAGAAACAGCTATTAAAGAAACCTGCTGTATATCGATTTATAACTGGATTTCGGAAAAAAGCCAATGCAGACAAGTATGTTTTTAGTCAATACACCAAGAGAGGCGATACTGTTATTGACTGTGGTGCAAATGTTGGATATTACACAAATTTCTTTCGAGCAATTGTAGGTAAAAAAGGATGTGTTCACGCTTTTGAACCAGTACCTTCAACATTTGAATATTTAACTGAAAACACAATGCAATATTCAAATTGTGGTAATTACCGTCTGAATATGGTTGGACTTTATAAAGAAGAGTCTACAAAAAATATTTATATTCCAGACTCAATTAGTGGACACGCATCATTGAAGGAGCACCATAAAGCGTGGAACGCTCATAAAATTGATGAAAGAGAAATTAGGCTAATTACACTTGATACCTATGTTAAAAATAATGGTATCAAAAAAGTGGATTTTATGAAAATTGATGTGGAGGGTTCCGAAATTGATGTTCTGAACGGTTCTAAGCAAACTTTACTGAAAAATAAACCCAACTTACATTTGGAAGTAAATTCTGAACTTCTGAATGCTTCTCAACAAACAGTCCATAAACTTTGGGAACTGCTAAAGGAATTAGACTATAAAAAAATTTATTATTATGATGAAAATCCTAAATTAATGAGGGATTTCTGTAAATTGAAAGACACTCAAAATCAAATCAATACTAATGTAATTGCGTTAAATTAAACAGATTGAAACCAAAAGAGATAAACATAGTTATACCTTCCTGTAATCGTCCAAGTGAGTTAAACAATCTTTTATTATCCTTAAAATGCAGTATCGATAAATGTAAGAATTGCATAGTTACTCGAATTATTATTTGTGATGATTCAAATAATAACAGTATTAAAAATATTCTAAAACTTAATCACAGTGATATCAAATGGATCAAAGGACCTAATAGAGGACCTGGAGCCAATAGAAATAAAGGACTTAAGGAAACAACCTTCACATGTGAATGGATAATTTTTATCGATGATGATTGCTATGTAAATGACGATTTTATTAATTCATACAGTACAATGATGTACAATAACCATTGTAATGTCATAGAAGGTAAAATCATCTGCCCGAACAAAAAAAATTCAATTTTTGTAAGACAACCAGATAATAATCAAGGCGGAGTTTTAGCTAGTGGTAATTTCGCTATTAAAAAATCCTTGTTTACTGAGATGAATGGATTTGATGAAGATTTCAAGATTATGGAAGACATTGAGTTTGCCGCCCGTCTAAAATCAATTGGTGAATCTTTTATGTTTTGCGAGAATGCAATAGCTTATCATCCAAGCCAATCCAAAAGTATTCTCTTCTATTATAACTGGATTTTTCATTTTAAGTGGCAAATTCTACTTGATTATAAATGTAATCGGAGAGACCCTAATCAAATTTTGATAAAATCATCCATTCATACAATTATTAAGCATTTAATTTTCTTGATAAGAATAACTTATCATTTATTTACAAAATTTGATAAAGAAAGATGGATTATGTATACATTCGAAAGATCATTAGCTTGGATATCGTTACCAGTAGCCATTCCCCACCTCATTTTTTGGGACTTTGTTTTTAGAAAAAGAATGAATAAGATTTCAAAAACCTCTCAACCACTCGTATGTTAACCAGATTTAGAGATAAAATACTTTTTAAACTCTGGGATCTAGCTGACATTATATCCATACAAATATTTTTTAAACTCATTTTAATATTAAGGGGTGTAAATGTCCCTTTTTCAGCAAATATCTCAAAGTTTTCAATTAATTGGCCACATCAGTTATCAATTGGTCAAAATTGTGCTTTTGAAAATAAATTAGTATTCAAATATGATTCTATTTGGCGAAAAGGTCCTAATATTATTATTGGAGACAATGTCTTTATCGGGCATAACACTGAATTTAATATCTCAGAGAGAATATCTATTGGTAATAACTGCTTAATTGCTTCAAATTGTAAATTTATAGACCATGACCATGGATTTAGCGTTGTGAACAAACCAATTAGGCTTCAGAAACCTAAAATATCTCCAATAATAATTGAGGACAATGTTTGGATTGGAACAAGTTGCATTATTCTCAAAGGAGTAACGATCGGTTCCGGTTCCATTATTGGAGCCGGCAGTGTGGTAAATAGAAATGTTCCACCAAACGAGATATGGTGTGGTTCCCCAGCATCTCAAAAGAAAAAAAGGGTTTAATCTTTTTATAACTCATTGCCTTCCTCCAACCCCAAGAATATTTTTGTTCTCCGAAATAACGATTTAGGAGATGTTCTTGTTTGCACGCCCCTTCTTTACGCTCTCAAAAAATCTTACCCTCTTTCTTCCCTAACTATCGGCGTAGGAAATTGGGCAAAATCTTTACTGGAATACAATCCAAGTATTGATGAGATTTTACCTTGTAATGCTCCTTGGCATAACAAACAAATTTGCCGATTCCCCGCAAATTCTTCCGTTACTTTCCTTCAGGGGTTACTCTACTGTCTATTCCATAAAGAAACTAAGTATATTGCAAAGAAACGCTTTAGCCATGGTATTGATGTGCTGGGTAGCAGGCAGGGTTCATGGTTAATGCTTAGGTCTGGCATCCAAAATCGATTTGGAGTTCATGGATATGCTGGCGGCGATAATCTTTGTCATAGATCAATTCATTTTAATGAAAACCGGCATGTGGCACTTTCCTGTCTTGAATTTTTAAAATTATTTCAGATAGATCTCGAAATTGAGCCCAGACCATTGATTTTCCTTACAAAAAAAGAAACAGAACAAGCACATCATAGATGGAGAATAGAAGAGATACCAAAACTAAAAATAGTCATAGCTCCTGGTGGCGGGTTTCAGGAAAAATGCTGGGGCGATGAAAACTATACACAGCTTTCCAGAAGTTTGCTTCATGATCCAAACAACCGTATTTCAATTATTGGTTCTGACGAGGATGAATCTAGAATTAAAACAGAATCTTCTGAAAATCTATCAAACTTTTGCGGTAAATTAAGCCTTAGAGAATCAGCAGCATTAGTTTCTGAAGCGGACCTTGTTGTTACCAATTCATCTTTTTGCATGCATTTAGCTGGTGCATTCAAAATTCCATCCATTACTTTATTAGGAGATTGGTATGATAGTGCCAATTTACATAAGCAACAGTGGGGTTATCCTGAAAGTATCGTATTAGGAAAGGAGACAAAAGAGGGAATTACCAAAATTGCTACAATTGAAGAAGCTTTTCAACAGACTCAAAGACTATTTAATACTCTTTCATAAAAATTGAGAATTTGTATTATATCAGAAGCTTACAATCCGGGTAAATGTGGAATCTCCGACTATATCCAATTATTGTCTGAGAAACTACGGAATCTAGGTCATGAAGTCAGTCATGCTTTTGTGCACCATCTAGACCAATCCAATGACTTTATCCAAAATTATCCAAATCATGATCTTTATAGCATTCAATTCGCACCGTATGCTTTTTCATCTAATGGAGTATTAAACAAGAGAATCTTAAGACTCGCTAAAAGTCTTAAATCTCAAAAAACGCACATTAATTTTCATGAAATTTGGATAGGTGCTTATCCAAAAGCATCTTTTAAGGAAAAGTTTACAGGATGGAGACAAAAGTTAAAAATTCTTACTTTCTTTCATAATTTAAATCCAAATTTTATAACCAGTACAAACTCTGCTGCGATTGATCGACTTGCCCTTGCTGGGATCGAAGCGGATTACTTATATTTATTTGGAAACATACCACTCACGCCGACCTACCAAATCGAAGAAAAAAAATCATGCGACCTAGCTATTTTTGGAACTCCCTATGAGAATTTCCCATACCATTTACTGGGGCAGAAAATAAAGGAACTTTCAGAATCCTTAAAATTACCGATCAATATTCATATAATTGGCATACAGCGTGAAATCAAAGGGCTAAATCATATTAAGAAGTTTTCCAAGGATTATGGCTTCTCAGTAGTTGAATGTGGTGAATTATCTGCCGAACAAATCTCTCAAGAATTAGCACAGTGCGATTTTGGGATTTCGACAACCCCCTATGATGTAATTGGGAAAAGTGGAGCCACTGCTGCCATGTTGGAGCATCGCCTTCCTTTAATCGTTTTTGACGATGGAGATACTCCCGCTGAAAAACTCTTTGTGCTAGATGAATTTTCGGATCAAATTTATTTTTTAGATAGCGGAGAGCTTATTTCCAAACTAGTTGCATGTTTCAATAAAAAGAGAAAACCATTTTTTGATGGTGTTGCCTACACTGTAAACCAAATGTTAAAAATAGTCAGTTGAATCCCAAAAAACAGAAAAGTCCCTACCAAAACCCATGGTCATTTTGGTCCCAAATTCTGTTGATAATATGGAGAATTGCTTGGTTTTTGTGTTGTTCCTGGACGCCAAAAATTTTTAACCCGTGGCGACTTTTGGTTTTAAAACTTTTTGGAGGCAAAATCTCAGGAGTTCCTTTTGTTCATTCATCCACAAAAATTCAAATCCCTTGGCACATTAAGTTACATCATCGTGCATGTCTGGGGGAAAATGTTGTCGCCTACTCTTTAGGCATCATCGAGGTCGGTGAATGTGCAACCGTTGCCCAGGAATCATATCTTTGTGCGGGCACGCACGATTTCGCTAATTCCAACATGCAATTAATTACAAAACCAATAACGATTAAAAAAAATGCGTTTCTTGGTGTCAGATCAATGATTCTTCCAAATATTGTAATAGGTGAAAACTCTGTTGTGGGTGCTCAGGCAGTCGTAACCAAAAATGTTCCTGCGAACGCAATTTTTGCCGGCAATCCAGCCCACAAGATTGGGGAAAGAAAAGTTTCAAATGAACCTAATTAGTAAAAAAAATATATTAATCACGGGCGGAATGGGATTCATCGGTTCCAATTTAGCGAGGAGATTATTGGATCATAACAATCAGGTAACGGTTGTTGATAGCCTAATTCCTGAGTATGGTGGCAACTCAAGAAACCTCAGTGATGTAAAGGACAGAATTTCCATTAACCTCTCTGATATTCGTGATAAATATTCGATTAGAGAAATAATCAAAGGCCAGGACTATTTATTCAACCTTGCGGGTCAAACCAGCCACTTAGACTCCATGGAAAACCCGTTTATTGATCTTGATATTAATGCAAAGGCACAGCTATCCATTCTAGAGGCTTGTCGGAAAAACAACCCTGGCATCCGCATCATTTTTGCCAGCACAAGACAAATTTATGGAAAGCCTTCTTACTTACCAGTCGATGAAAAGCATCCTTTGCATCCAGTGGATATCAATGGAGTCAACAAAATTGCTGGAGAACAATACCACATACTTTACCACAAAGTTCATGGCATCGCTTCTTCTGTTCTTCGCTTAACCAACACCTACGGTCCCAGGATGAGAATCAAGGATGCCCGCCAAACCTTTCTGGGCATTTGGATCAGGAATTTATTACAAGGTATTCCCATTCAAGTTTTTGGCGATGGGAAGCAAAGGAGAGATTATAATTTTGTGGATGATGTCATCGATGCCCTACTTCTAGCCGCAACTTCTGACGATGCGATTGGTAAGGCTTATAACCTCGGCTCTCCTGCCCCAATGAGTCTGGAAGAAACCGCCAGTATAATGTGTTCTCAAGTAAAAGGTTCCAGTTATGAACTGGTTCCTTTTCCGGAAAATAGAAAGGCGATTGATGTAGGCGATTTTGTTTGTGATTACAGTTCTTTTTCCAAAGCCCTCAATTGGGAACCTAAAACCTCATTTGAAGAGGGAATTTCGCGATCTTTGAATTTTTTTAAAGGCGAGCTTGAATATTATCTTTGAAAGAAGATCCATGATTCCATTTAGCGACCCTTCGGCCTCCTACCTGGCACACAAAAAAGATATCGATCAGGCAATTGCTCGAGTGCATAACTCTGGATGGTTCGTGCTTGGCGAAGAAGTTGAAGCCTTTGAGCAGGAATTTGCTTCTTTTCATGGTATTAATTACCACGCGGTTGGGGTTGCTAACGGTACCGATGCTATCGCACTTTGCCTTAGGAGTATGGGCATGGGAAGAAATGATGAGGTTATTACATCATCGCACACTGCGGTTGCTACAGTTGCTGGTATCGAGCAGGCAGGGTGCATACCAGTTTTTGCCGATATTAATCCAGTTACCCGCTGTATTGAACCCCGCTCAATTGAAAAAAGAATCTCAGGCAAAACCCGTGCAATTATGCCAGTTCATATTTACGGGCAGCCATGTGATATGAATGCAATTTGTAAGATTGCTCAGGCAAACAAAGTTGAAGTGATTGAAGATTGCTCACAAGCCCATGGTGCTGAAATCAATGGACAGAAAGTGGGAACCTTTGGCTCGCTAGCTGCCTTTAGTTGCTACCCTACCAAAAACTTGGGCGGAACGGGAGACGGCGGGGTTATTTTATGTAAATCCCCAGAATTAGGGGAAAAACTAAAAGCACTTCGACAATACGGATGGAACCAGAATCGCGAAAGTATAGAACAAGGATTTAATTCCAGGCTTGATGAGTTGCAAGCCGCCATTCTGAGAGTAAAACTCGCCAATCTTGGAGCCTCAAATAAAAAGCGGCGCATAATTGCAAATAAATATAACGAGGCTTTCAAGGAACTGCCCATGACTTTGCCGCACCTTCCCGAAAACGAACTACACGCTATGCACCTTTATGTAATCGAGTGTGAAAAGAGGGATCAACTAATTAACCATCTTCGAAGGTGTGGAGTCGGAGCGAGTTTACATTACCCCCTTCCGGTTCATCTTCACACTGCTTATTCAAACAGAATATCCGGCAGCGAAGATCTGCCTAATACAGAAGCCTTCTACAGACGACACCTTACACTGCCGATGTACCCTGAACTGACCGATCATCAATTGAATTTGATTTGCAGCAGTGTCCAAGAGTGGTTTTCCGAGATTAAATCCTGAACAAACCCAAAAACAAGATCGTAGTCCAATCTTTGGTTGGCGGAAAACAACTCCCGTTCTATCAAAAATGCCTACAATCGCTCCTTACATATTCGTTAGAGCCCATCGAACTTCTTCTGCACTCAGATGGATCCATTAATCAAAGTGAAAAACTCTTGTTTTCATCAAGATTGGGAGGATCCAATGTTTCTTTTGTCGAGTCTTCTGTTTCTAAAGAAAAAACTATGGATCAACTTGCTGGCAGACCTAATTGCCAAAATTTCCGCACAAACTCTATTTGGGGAATTGAATTCTTTGATCCCCTTTTCTCTAATATCGACGACAAGATCAGTTTCTACATAGACGCTGATATTTTATTTATTAGACCTTTCAAAGGCTTGTTTGAACCAAACCAAGTTTCAAATGGGGCAATCTTCCTTCGCGACACACAATGGGACGCATATTCAATTAGACCTTGGCAAATGTTTGGTCTTTCTCAAAGACCCAAAATTGTCAAAGGAATCACCACCGCATTAGTCTGCTGGGATAAAACTGCCATAGAATGGGATTATTTGGAATGGTTCCTTGGTCAGGTAAATCTTCATAAAATACCAGAATGGGTTATGCCTACGGCACAAGCCGGTTTGGCTGCAAGATGTGATGCAAAAACCGTGCATCCCTTTCAACTATTAAACATGTATCCCAATGCGAAAATTCAGAATCATACATTTGGATTACATTTACTAGGATCCTACAGGAAAAATTGGTTAGCGAAATTAGAGGACCTAAATTTTTCTGAGGACCACTCTGTTATCGATGCCAAGTTCCAAAAATGCGAAAACCTAAGCCCTTTAAGCTTCGGAGTTAACCAATTAGTGAGATGGGGGAATACCAGGTTAAATTGGTGGTAGAAAAACAGCATAATTCTGAAAGCTTATCTGGAATAAAAATTTTGATGCTTGCTCCTTGTTTAGGGAAATTTGGTGGCATTGAAAGCTTTTGCCTTACCTTGTGTGAATACATTTTAGCCAGAGGAGCGATGGTGACACTTTTGCGAAAAAAAGTGAAAGGGTTTGCACCCGACGGTTCCATTGAAAAAAATGAGTCGGAAATTTTTAAAACCTGGACTATTGAGCAAAAGCAAAACTTTACCAGTCAGTATGTTGCCCCAAGAGACAGTAGGGTGCACGAGGCTATCAAGGATAGTGACCTAGTTCACTTACACAACCCCATGGTGGAAGGTTTATGGTGGGCAAAAAAAGAATGCAAGCCCTGCGTCATGACCGTTTACAATTGGCGTCGGAAAGGATTTTATCCCAGGCTTTTGCTTTGGCGGTGGGCAGTCTCACAGGCAGATCGAAGATGGTATATCTCTGAATTTGTCTGGAATACTTGGGAAAAAATTAGACGAGAAGGAAGTCAAAGGCTACCAGTCGTTTCACGAATGAGCCAAGAAGCATGCCCGCCTCATCAAAGAAAAGGCTTTTTATTCATTGGAAGGTTTGTTCCCAATAAGGGAATCAGGGTTCTATTGAGGGCTTACCAAAAGATTTCTCCCGATCCTGACTCATGGCCCCTTACTCTGATTGGTGACGGTCCTATTCGTGAAGAAGTGGAAAATATGATTTCTGCAAATAAGATCAGCGGAGTAAACCTGACTGGTTTTGTAAGCGAGAATGAGAGACATCGCTACACCCGGGAGGCAAAATGGATGGTAACCCCGCCACACACCCAAGAGGACTTAGGGCTAACTCCGCTGGAAGCAAGATCCGTTGGGGTTCCATGTATCGCCAGCACGGATGGAGGTGTAAGAGAAACTGCAGGAAAAGATGCCCTCTTTTGCAAACCTGGTTGTGTTGACTCTTTAGCTAAACGATTACAGGAAGCTACTGAAATGAGCGAATCCACTTATGAAGAAAAATCATTGTCGGCCAAAGAAGGGCTGGAGGATTATGTGCGTCCGCTCGATCAATACGCACAAGAATATTTAAGTCTCTTGCATTGAATTCCAGCAAAAGAGTAGATGTAATCGATTTCCTTAGAGGAATTTCCTGCATTGGTGTACTACTTTTCCACATAAGGGTTGAACTTTGGGTAGGGCTACAGGAAATCATAAAAAATTCCGATCAGTATTCCACATTCACAAAAGCTGCTGCCATGCTGGCAGTCCCAACTCCATTTTTGGGATATTCTATCCTATTGTTTTTCCTAATTAGTGGATTTTGCATTCATTACCCCAATGTAGACCGGACAAGCCCACCAAACTGGAAAAAATATTTTTACCGACGGTTTTGGAGAATTTACCCGCCATTCTTTTTTGCCTCAGTGTTGTCAGCATTTTTGAGTTATTTTTGTTATGTATATTGGAATGATCCATCATGGAACTTATCTAGTCATTGGAGGATTGCTACCTTACTTCAAAACTACCCGCCAAATAATGGTCAATATTTACCTAATCCATCTCTTTGGACCATCCCCCTAGAAATCGAATTTTATATTCTCTACCCGTTCGCATACTTTTTGATATGCCAAAGACAAATATTCCTTCTTTTCCTGTTCTCCATTTCCATAAGTATTGCCTCAATTTTTTTTCATAAGAAAGGATATCACTGGATTAATTTTACCTCGTTTTTTTTATGGCC
>JAYPMF010000047.1:0-13448 GCA_038129785.1 Flavobacteriaceae bacterium | reverse complement strand
TAACATTTTGTTATATTTTATCACATTTTAGTGGTTATGTGTAGAAAATATAAATCCTAAAAATTAGATCAGCCATTGAGTCAAAGTCTGAAAAAACAGTAGTGGCTGTTCAGCATGGAGCCAATGTCCGGCTTCTTTGATTTCAACGATTTCTGCTTTGGGGAAAAATTGTAAAATCTCTATATCGGTCTTGGAGTTGATATAATTGGAGTTTTCCCCATAGAGAAAAAGAGTGGGTTTGTTGTATTGTTTTTGGGATTGAATGGCAGCACCTATTGCTTCTGCAGCATTTTTTAATATCGCTATATTGGTACGCAGTCCCAAATGACCCTCGGAAACCCAATAAAGATTTTTTAACAAAAACTGTCGAGTAACTGCATCAGGAATGTAATTTTCCAAATGCTCAGCTGCAGCATTTCGGGACTTGATCTCTCCAAAGTTTAGGGTACTAAGCCCAGCCAAAATCTTTTGGTGGTGGGGCGCATAATATTTGGGAGCAATGTCAGCGATGATAAGTTTTTGCACCCGATCGGGATATTGCAGAGCAAAAGACATCGCTGTTTTTCCACCCATAGAATGACCCAACACATTACCTTGTTCAATCCCATGGTGATTCAGATATTGGAGCAAGTCGTTTACCATTACCTCATAATCAAATTTTTTACTCCAAAAACTCCTGCCATGGTTCCTTTGGTCCACCAAATGCACACAATATCCTTTTTCAGCTAGCTTTTTGGCATGGGTCTTCCAGTTGTCCCCCATACCCAAAAATCCATGTAAAATGATAAAATGATTGTCTCCCAATCCTAAAATGTTGGAATGTAAAATTTTCATCAACTAAGGCGTTGTAAATACATGGGTATTACATTTTCAAAACCCAGATAGAGTGACTCGCTCACCAGAGCATGGCCAATGGAAACCTCCAATAAATTGGGAATATTTTGTACAAAAAAAGCTGTATTCTCCAAATTCAGATCATGTCCAGCATTGATGCCAATATCCAAGTCGTTGGCTAACAAAGTCGCTTGCGTGTAGGGGGCTATTGCTATTTCGGGATTTTTTTTAAAATTTTGGGCATAAGCCTCTGTGTATAATTCTATTCTATCTGTTCCCGTATTTTTAGCACCTTCTACCATTTTTTCAATGGGGTCAACAAAAATGGAGGTTCTGATACCGTGGCTTTTAAACTCACTGATGACCTCAACCAAAAAATCTCTATGTTTTATGGTATCCCAGCCAGCATTAGAAGTAATAGCATCCTCGGCATCGGGAACCAGAGTCACCTGATCGGGTTGGATCTGTAAGACCAAATCGATGAATTTTGGGATGGGATTCCCTTCGATATTGAATTCGGTGGTCACTACAGCAGGCAAGGCCAAGGCGTCATCGTAGCGGATGTGGCGTTGATCCGGCCTTGGATGAATGGTAATGCCCTGAGCACCAAAGCTTTGTATGTCTGCCGCTACTTTGAGCAGGTCGGGGACATTTCCCCCACGAGAGTTTCTCAGAGTGGCGATTTTGTTGATATTTACACTTAACCGGGTCATTATTTCCTTTTAAACCGCAAAATTAAGAACTATTAATGGCATCGGCTAAATTTTCGCTATCAAAAGGCAAGCCCGATAAAGTTTTGTAATTTTACGCCCTAAGCTTTTAGGATGAAGATTGCTGTTTTTTGTGCTTTTGATACGCCTGCCACCATCGAGTATGCCAAGGCTACCATTGCCTATTTGGAAAACAAAGGCCACCGACTGACGATGGACAGCCGCTTGATCGAACACCTACCTGAGGAAACAAAGACGTACGATGCTTTTGATGCCGGTGCTACCCTAGATTCGGACCATGATTTTTTATTCTCAATAGGCGGTGATGGAACGCTATTGCGATCTATCCTTTTTGTAAAAGACAACGAAATTCCCATACTAGGCATCAACACCGGTCGTTTGGGCTTTTTGACCAGTCTGCAAAAAGAATCACTCAACGAGGCTTTGAACAAGTTTTTTGATAAAAAATTTAAATTGATCAAACGTTCCTTACTGGCTGTGGAACTATCCAGTCCATATACCGAAATTGACCAATTTAGTTATGCACTGAATGAGATCAGTATCAATCGGAAGAATACTACGGCCATGTTGAGTATCGCCACCCGAATCGACAAAGAGTTTTTGACCACCTACTGGGCCGATGGACTGATCATTGCTACTCCAACAGGATCCACAGGATATTCTTTGAGCAGTGGAGGGCCCATTTTGACAACAGAAACCGCAGGCATTGTCCTCAATCCAATAGCTCCACACAATTTGAATATAAGACCGCTGGTGGTTCCAGACAAAGCGGAGATAGAAATCAGTGTGGATGGACGGGGAGAAGATCATTTACTATCATTGGACTCACGAATTTTCACCATCGATAACGGCACACGAATCCACATCAAAAAAGCCCCTTTTTCTGTCTTCACAGTACAGCTGGAAGGTGACAATTATTTTAAAACACTTCGCGATAAACTTTTTTGGGGTTATGATGCTCGAAATAGGCAATAATTCGAGTATTTATAAGTTTAAGAGTATGGGTAATAATTTCTAAAATTAGCCTCCTGAATATTATACCCTAAACTCAAATGAAAAGGTCGTGGCTTTTTATTGCTTTTCTATGCTTTTACCTCCACTCCAAAGCACAATTTCACGAATTAGGGAGTTTTTTGGGAGGTGGAAATTATATTGGAGATATTGGAGCTACTTATTTTGTATTTCCTGAGAATCCTGCTTTTGGTTTAGTTTACAAGTGGAACAGAACCACCCGATATTCACTTAGGGCCAATGCCATCATAATGAATATTGAAAAAAGTGATTACTCTCCAAAGGATTTTGCACGATTCAACCGCAGGTATCGATTTAAAAACCAGATAATGGAGTTTTCTTTAGGAAGCGAGGTTAATTACTATGATTTTAACCTCCATGGAAATGAAAAGATGATAGCACCGTATTTATTTTTGGGTGTGGGTTTTGTCCGTTATAATTTATTTTACCATGAAAATAAAACTCTAGAAAATATAGATTACGGGAAAGGAATTGACATAACATTACCGGCCATAGTGGGGGTAAAGGCTAATGTATCTCCTTTTTTTATCCTGGGATTGGAATTGGGAGTCCGATATACATTGACAGATAATTTAGATGGTAGTGCCCCGGTAACTGAGGATAATCTCATAAACGATTTAAAGTTTGGAAATTTACAGAATAATGACTGGTATGTTTTTACTGGTTTAACAATTTCGTTTACCTTTGGCGATCTGCCGTGTTATTGTAAAGAATGATCATGAGCACTTCGAAAAATGATATGCCAAAGCACCTTGCCATAATTATGGATGGTAATGGCCGTTGGGCGGAACTTAAAGGTAAAAACAGAATTCATGGACACTCTTATGGTGTTAAAGCAGTTCAAGAGGTTGTAGAGGAGGCCGTCCAACTAAATATAGAGTACCTAACTCTCTATGCATTTTCAACAGAAAATTGGAGCAGACCCCAAGAGGAAATTGGTATTTTAATGAAATTACTAGTAAACACCCTTCGAACAGAGTTAGAAAAACTACTGGAAAACCGAATCAGATTGAATGTTATTGGAAATATCCAACAACTTCCTGAGTTTGTTCAAAGTGAATTGGAATATGTAGTGGAACAAACCAAAAACAACAAAGAAATGACATTGACCTTAGCATTGAGCTATGGAGGCAGAGAGGAACTCGCCAATGCCCTTAAACAATTGGCTTGTAAAGTTAAAGATAATTTAATTTCTCCCGAAAATATTGACCAATCCATTATAAATGAGCATCTTTATACGCAGAATCTCCCTGATGTGGATTTACTGATTCGAACCAGTGGAGAGAAAAGAATTAGTAATTTTTTATTATGGCAAATTGCCTATGCTGAATTGTATTTTTCTAAAGCACTATGGCCCGATTTCACAAAAAAACATTTACACAAAGCATTAATCAGTTACCAAAAAAGAGAGCGCAGATTTGGAAAAACAAGTAAGCAACTTCTTGGGTAAATCATTCATCCAATTGGGCATAATTTTGTGCTTATTTTTCTTTTGGGGTAGCTATACCTCCGAAGCCCAGAATTTAGATGAATATGTGAAGGGAAAACTCTATACCATTGACACCATAACTGTCAGTGGTATCAAAACATTTAGCAATCAAACAGTTATTTCTTACAGTCAACTGCGTAAGGGGGAAAAAATTAATATCCCCGGAGATAAAATAAGTACCGTTATTAATAAGCTTTGGAACCTTCAGCTTTTTAGTGATATCAATTTTTACATTACCCAAATTCAGGAAGACCGAATTGCTTTAGAAATCGAGATTGAAGAATTACCCTCTTTGAGCGAAGTAAAAATCAATGGTTTAAAAAAGGGTAAAATTGAACCATTAATTAAAGAAACAGAGTTAAAGGCTGGAAAAAAACTTTCAGAAAGCTTCTTGGCAAATACCAAAAACTACATTGTCAATAAATTCCAAAAGGAAGGTTTTCTCAATACCAAAGTCACTTTTAATACCATTAAAGACACGATCAATTCAAATACATTCAAAATGGTGGTAAATGTTGATAAGGGTGAGCGGGTAAAAATTCGAGAAATCAACTTCGAAGGCAACGAGGTTTTTAATGATAGAAAGCTGAGATCAAAACTCAAAAAAACTAAGCAAAAGTTTCCCTTGAGATTTTGGAGAAAATCTAAATTTATTGAAGAAGATTATGATGAAGGTAAACAAAATTTGCTGGACTTTTATAAAGAAAGAGGATATCGTGATGCTAGAATCGTTCGAGATACATTAGTAAATAATGAGGACAATAGTATTAACATCAATTTTGATGTAGAGGAGGGCAACCAGTATTATTTTGGTGACATATCGTATCTAGGAAATTCTGTTTATACTGATTACCAACTCAGTCAAGTATTGGGGATCAAAAAAGGAGATACCTACGACGGGGTATTATTGAAAAAACGTATTGCTGATGAAAAGCCCGATGCCAATGATCTTACAAATCTATATCAAAACAATGGTTATTTATTCTCTAACATCAATGCCGTTGAGGTCAGTGCAGAAAATGACACAATCAACTTTGAAATTAGGGTCTCTGAAGGGAAACAGGCAAGCTTTAATAAAATTTCAGTGGTAGGAAACAACAAAACCAACGATCATGTAATTTACAGAGAATTGAGAACCAAGCCCGGAGAATTATACAGTAAAGATATGGTGGTCAGGACTGTAAGAGAATTGGGTCAACTTGGTTTTTTTGATGCTGAAAACATTAATCCTGATTTTAAAAATGTCGATCCAAATGCTGGTACAGTAGATATTGAATATGGCTTGACAGAGGCAGGCGCAAGCCAAATTGAACTTCAAGGAGGATACGGTGGTGGAGGATTTATTGGAACACTAGGGCTATCTTTCAACAACTTTTCTCTTAAAAATATTTTCAACTTTGACACCTACAAGCCGTTACCCATGGGAGATGGTCAAAATCTGAGTTTAAGACTACAGGCCAGTCAATTTTTCAGCACATATAGTTTCAGTTTTGCAGAACCTTGGTTAGGTGGTCGTGAACCAGTTCAGTTTTCAACTTCATTATCACATACAGTTCAATATCGTTATGACTTTCTAACCGGTAGAGCTGACGAAAGTCAATATTTCCAAATCAGTGGTTTGACTTTAGGTTTAGCCAAAAGATTAAAAGTTCCAGATGATTTTTTTACTTTGTCACAAGCCATCTCTTATCAGTATTACGACTTAAATAATTATTACACTGGCTTATTTACATTTGGTGATGGCAGCTCTAACAATCTTAATTATACTATAGCATTGTCGAGAAACAATACTTATACAAATCCTATTTTCCCTGTTGGGGGATCAAAATTTACGATTAGTGCAAAACTTACTCCTCCATATTCATTGATCAACGGGATCGATTTTAGTGACTTGGGGGATCGTAAAGAGTTTCAACTACCTAATGGGGAACCTGATACAGCAAAAATAGATCAAGAAAAATTTAGATGGTTAGAATTCTACAAACTCAAATTCAGTGGAGAGTGGTATACTAGTATAATAGGAAAGCTTGTTTTTAAAGCTCAAACAGACTTTGGTTTTATTGGAGCCTACAATCAAGAACGTGGGAATATTCCATTTGAAAGATTTTATCTAGGTGGTGATGGAATGCAACAGTGGGCAATGGACGGCAGAGAGACCATAGCATTGAGAGGTTACAAAAACCAATCTCTTTCAAGCAGGGATGGTTCTTTATTATACAATAAATTTACTTTAGAACTGCGTTATCCTATTACTTTAAAACCAAGTGCCTCCATTTTTGCCCTTTCTTTTTTAGAATCTGGAAATGGATATAATAGTTTTAGAGATTTCAATCCTTTCAATTCCAAGCGCTCTGCTGGTATGGGAGTTCGAATTTTTATGCCTGCTTTCGGATTGCTGGGTATTGATTTTGGATATGGATTTGACAGTTCAAACCTTAATAATGACATTGCTAATGGTTGGGAAACACATTTTATTATTGGACAACAATTTTAATATGTGATCCAAAATCATTAAAATAATATTCCAATTTAAACGTTTATAATTATAAATTGAGTCCCACAGCGTAATGAAAACAAAATTATTCTTTATGTCAACTCTCTGCATGCTCTCAATGACTATTCAAGCTCAAAGAGGAGCGCGTATTGCCTACATAGATATGGATGTGATTCTAAGTAAAAACAAGGAGTTCATCACCGCTAATAGGTTATTGGACGAAAAAACTTCCAAATGGAAAAAAGAAATCGAATTAAAAAAAATTCAACTTAAACGTATTGAGGATCAATTTGCCGTTGAAAAAATATTATTGACACCCGAACTGATCGCTGATCGAGAGTTAGAAATCAAAGATTTTGCTTCAGAAGTTATTTCACTTCAAGAGAAAAGATTTGGTCCTAACGGTGATATGATGATTCAAAAAAATCAACTTTTAAAACCTGTTCAAGACCAAGTTTTGAGTATTGTTCAGGATATTGCCAAGGAGAGAAAATACGACTTTGTTTTTGACCGATCTTCTGATATAATTATGTTGTATTCGGCAAAAAATTACGATATTAGCGACTTGGTTCTGAGAAGAATCCAAGTACAAGAAAGAATCATAGAAAGAAAAGAAAAAATAAACGCTGCTAACAAAGTTATAGACAGGCGTAAATAATTAAATTGAAAAAGTGTAAACCAATGAAAAGTTTTAAAAACCTATTTTTACCGCTCCTGTTTTTGTTAACACCCCTTGGCTTAATTCATGCCCAAGCCAAAGTAGCCCACATTGAAGTTCAAAAATTAATAAGCGAAATGCCTGAGGTAATTGCAGCACAAAAAGAATTAAAAAAACTGGAAGAATCTTATACGGTTGAAATGGAAAATACTTATAAAGAATTCCAAACTAAAGCTCAAACATATGCCTCTGACGCTGCCAACCAAACCGAAATCACAAATCAATCTCGTCAAAAAGAATTGGAAGGGATGCAAAGAAATATTGAAGAATTCCGACAAACTGTTTCCCAGGACCTTCAGAAGAAATCTGTTGATATGATGAAGCCACTCATTGACAAAGCAAAAGCTGCAATTGATAAGGTTGCTATTAGTTTGGGATATGAATATGTTTTAGATTCCTCTCAAGGAGGAAGCGTAATCATCGCAAAGGGAAAAGATATTATGGCTGAAGTGAAAAAAGAGTTAGGTTTTTAGCTAATTTCTTTAATAATATTTAAAACTCCCCAAATGGGGAGTTTTTTTTCTCATTTAAACCATGAGGCATAATGAATATAGTTCGCGGCTATACGTTCAATTTCCCCCTTTTGTAGTTCCAGGCTAACCTTTTTAATTTTTTTGGCAGGAACCCCCGCAAAAACAGTTCCCTTAGGAACATAGGTGTTTTTGGGCAAAACACTACCAGCAGCAATAATACTGTTGGAACCTACAACACAATCATCCATTATTACGCTTCCCATACCTACCAAAACCCTGTCCTCAATGGTGCAACCGTGAACAATTGCATTGTGACCTATGGATACATCATTTCCAATGGTGGTTGCTGATTTTTCAAAAGTTCCGTGAATAACTGCACCATCTTGAATATTGACCCTGTCTCCAATAATAATGGAATTGACATCTCCCCGAAGAACCGCATGAAACCATACTGAACAATCCTCACCCATATTAACTTGACCAATTAGTGTAGCATTTTCAGCAAAAAAACAACTTTTACCATACTTAGGAGTAAATCCCCGAACTGATTTAATTAACATAATTTTAGTTTGTTGTCTAAATTATAAAATTGATCTCTAAGAATCTTAGCTTTATTTTTACAACATTTGTTTTTACTAAATTTGTATAAAACTTAGATAAATATCCAAAAAAAAGGGCCTGCCTGATGTCATAAAGTAGAGACGTGAACACCAATAATACTTTAATTTAAATAGATGAAAAACAAACGCATCATAGCCACGTGTAAAAAGGGAGCAACAATCGCAAAATTTAACATTTCTCCTCCCCTCGATATTTCTGTATCAAAGACCTATGCCAATGTTGACCAAGCAGCAGATGCCCCTTTGGTAAGACAATTGTTCTTCCTCCCTTTTGTGAAAAAAGTGACACTTGAAAACAGCACACTGATCATAGAACGATTCGATATTTTAGAGTGGGAAGAGGTTATCCAAGAAGTAGCGGAACAGATCGAGGATTATCTCAATGAGGGAGGTGAAATACTCAATGAAATTAAACAAGTTGCTAAAGTGCCCGTGACTGTTTATGCAGAAAGCACCCCAAATCCATCAGCAATGAAATTTGTTGCCAACAAAAAAATTTCAGATCAGGCTGTTTCTTTCGAAAACATAGAAGCTGCTAAAGACGCACCTCTGGTCAAGGAACTTTTTAATTTTCCTTTTGTAAAAGAAGTTTTTATAGATGAAAATTATATTTCTATTTCCAAACTCGAGACTACTCCTTGGGAAGAACTTGTTATGGAAATAAGAGCGTTTATCAAATCCTATTTAGAGGAAGAAAAAACAATTTTGGGTCCCTCCTTTATTTTAAACGCTCAAAACTCAAATACCACAAATTCTAACCAACCCCTTAATGATACCGAACAGGAAATTGTAAAAATATTGGAAGAATATGTTAAACCAGCTGTGGCCTCAGATGGTGGAAATATCATTTTTGACTCCTATGAGGATACCTACAAGAGGGTTAAAGTCATACTTCAAGGGGCTTGTAGCGGATGTCCCTCCTCTACCTTTACCCTTAAAAATGGTATCGAAAACATCTTAAAAGAAATGCTTCCTGGAAAAGTTGAAATCGTTGAGGCCGTCAACGGATGATTTATTCCCTAATCTTTTTTGCTGTTGTATAAAAATCCTTGAGATATAAGGGTTCAAAGTAGGCTACATCCTCAAATTTTTTACCCTTAAAAGCTTTCCACGCCAAAGAAACCATTTCTGCAGCAGATGGATAGAGAATATCGCTTTGGTATTTTATGTGAGAAGCATCAAATACTTGTTTGCATTTTTCGGCGCCTTCACCCATAAAAATCCATTGAATATTAGTTGGAAATTCATTAAAACTTTCAGCGCACAAAACTTCAGCAAAGGTAGGCTTGAGGATTTCTTTTTTTTCATTGAGTGCCATGACATATACCTCCATTCGTCGTGCATCAAACATGGGAAATAATATAGCTTGATTGTTAGACTGATACTTTTCAGATAAAATTTGAAGAGAATTTAATGCGATCAATGGTAAATCCATTGCAAAACAAATGCCCTTGGCAGCGGCGACACCAATTCTCAAACCAGTATATGAACCTGGACCCTTACTCACAGCTACGGCATCAAGGGAGGACATCTCCATTTGCGCCTCCTCTAGTACTTCTTGAATAAAATCGTGGAGTTTCTCACTATGGCTAAATTGCTCTGAAAAACGTTCTTTTAGGGCGATTATAACTCCCGATTTACTTATGGCTACCGAACAGTTTTTGGTAGCGGTCTCTAAATGTAGTATTACACTCACTTTACAAAATTAGAAAAATCAATAGCCCCTAAGCATCCAAAATTTTGATAAATCTACAGACTAATAGTGATACCAAAATAAAACTCAAGTACTTTCAATTTGAAAATATAATCAAACTTGGCACGAACTTCATCAGAGGCAGCATTCTCATAACGTTGCTTAATTTGATTAAGGTCGAAAGTATTCAAAACTCCTGCTTCAAATCGGTTGATGGAATCTTCATAAGCTTTTTTTCGGGCCAATGCTGTTTTTTGTGCAGCCTCATAAAATTTATAAGCGCCTTCTGCATTGTTATAGGCTTGATTGACGGTATTTTCCAAATTAAGCTTTTCTTGCTCCAACTGATTTTGGGATCTCAAAAGGTTCACTTTGGAACGTTCCACTCTATTTCTAGCAGAAAAACCATTGAAAATAGGAATATTGAGCCTTAACCCAATATTGTGGCCAGCATTTAAGTCAAATTGCTGTCCAAAAGGGACTGGGCCAATCGCCTTGTTCCCCTCAATAGAACGCAAGACAGGTTCTTTTGTTGAGGATACAAAACCTATGGGAACGTCGGTGAACATTCCATCCCCAATAATTCTATCTGCATAAGAGACACGAGTGTTGTAACCATAATAAGCACTAAGACTTGGCTGAAGGGTACCCTTGGCTAAGGCTATATCTTTTTCAGCAATAGCAATATTGGTTATTGAGAGTTTAATGTCATTTCGATCAGTCAGTGCCTTCTCAAAAATGTCCTTTGGCTTCTGAAATAAAATATTTCCAAAAGGAGCATCTACCTCTATGTCTATCACATCAAAATTTTCATAATCCGTAATCAATAGCATTTGGGCAAGATTAATTTTGGAGAGCCTCAAGTTATTTTCGGCTTGGATTACCGATTGCTCCTGTGTGGCAATAGTAGCCTGAATTTCCAACAAATCGTATTTTACCATGGTTCCTGCGTCAATCATCTTTTGGATTCGCTCTGAATCTTTTCGAGTTATTTCCAATTGAGATTTTTGAACTTCTAATATTTCAATATTGAACAGTATTTGCAGGTAGGCATTGGCCACCATTAATCGAACGTCATCTTTCATGTCCTCCAATTGATATTCACCTGCCAAAATGGATAAATTGGCACGATGTAACTGATTTAAATTTCGAAGGCCATTGTACAAATCAATATTCAAACTCGCCCCAAAGGAAGTATACTGTGTTGTCATATTTTCTAGTGTACCTCTTGTAATATCTTGATTGAGCCCGATATTCCAACTGTGGTTGGCCTGTGCATTTAATGTAGGTAAAAAGTTACCTTTGGCATCACTTTTATCGATTTTAGCATCATTTAGGGAAAGTTCACTTTGTTTGACACCGATGTTTTTTTCTACTGCAATCAAAACGCATTCTGTTAGTGTCATAGGATTTGTCTGAGCATGAACGTAAATACCTGAGAATAGTGAAATTACATTAATAAATAGTAGAGTTCGTCTCATGAATAATTATTTGTTTTCAGATTCATCTTCCTCCCCTATTTTGATAGGTTCTGTCTTATTCCAAACTTTTATTTCGTCCTCCAAACTTAAGCCAGAGAGAACCTCTACATTGATTCCATCTGAAATGCCTAATTCAATATTTTTTCGTTCAAATTTTCCTTTATCGTTTTTTACCTCTACATAGGGATTATTCGTTATTTTATCAAACTGCAATAATGCCTCGGAAATACCCATGACACTATCTTTTTTTTCTAGTACCAAGGAGGCATTGGCACTATATCCTGCTCGAATAAAAACCGAATCATCTAAATAAACATCTCCTTCAATTTTGAACTGAACAGTTCCTTGTTCCTCATTCCCTTTGGGAGCTATAAAATTTAACTTAGCATCAAAATCTTTATCTTGAATAGCTCCTAAGTTTACGGTAAGTGGCATACCTATTACGAGTTTTTCTACCTCGGCCTCATCAACTTTCCCCTCAAAAATCATTTTTTTTAGATCGGCCACTGTAGCAATAGTGGTACCAGCATTGAAGGTATTACTCTCAATTACTTGATCCCCTTCTTTGATGGGGATTTCAAGTATGGTTCCTGCAACCGTAGCTCGGATGTTTGTGTTAGCAATCGTTGAACCTCCAGCAGAACCCAGTTTAATTATTTGTAGATCAGAGCGAGCATTTTTTAAATTTTGTTCCGCCTGATCATAACTCAGCTTTGCATTGTCAAATTGTTGTTTGGAAATTATTTCCTTTTCGAATAGGGATTGGTTCCTTTTAAATTCAATTTTAGCATTTTCAAATAAAATCCGCGTGTTGGAAAGTCTTCCTTTGGCAGTATTCAAAGCTTGTTCGTCGGGCACAACTTTCACCTTGGCCAAAAGATCTCCATTGGTCACCAAGTCACCCTCATCAACATACAGCAATTCTATAATCCCTGAAATTTGTGGTTTAATCTCAACTTCATCCTCTGGAATTACTTTACCTGTAACCACTGTCTTTTTTTCAATGCTTTGAATCTTTGGAGACTGGATATCATACTCAACAAGTGGTTTACTGTTGGTTTTAATAAAATAAAGCATAGCAAAAACAGCTCCAAAAATAATTAAAGCAATTCCTAAATATTTTAAATTTTTCATTTTTAAACTTATTTATTATTCCTCTCTTAATGCATCTATGGGTTTAATACTAACAGCTCTTTGGGCAGGAATCAGTCCGATCAGCGTTCCTAATACTACCATTGTGAACAAAGCACCAACCACGAATGGAATAGGTACAGTTGGGTTGGTGTATGGAAAATCGGATAAGTCCTGTGTGGCCACATTGATGATGGCTAAAACAGCCGCACCTAAAATTACACCGACTATACCGGCTATAAGTGTCAAAAAAACAGACTCTAATAAAATTTGAGTTCTCACTTCTCCTGGTGTAGCACCTAATGCTCTTCTTACTCCTAACTCTTTGGTTCGCTCTTTGACTGAGATCAGTAATATGTTTCCAATACCTATCACACCTGCCAAAATGGTTGCTAAACCGACCACCAGGGATAAAAATGTCATTCCGTTGGCAAAGCCACTGATATTATTATAAACTTCTCCTAAGTTGAATGACCCAAAAGCTCTTTCGTCTTCTGGAGCCACCTTGTGTATTTTTTTTAATAAATCCTTGACGTTTTTTTCCACTGCAACAACATCGGCATCCGCATAGGCTGCAATGGTAAACCAATCTACCTTTTCGCCAGTATTGTATAAATTCCTGAACGTATTAAAAGGAATAAAAATATCGCCATCGGTTTCAAAACCTCCTCCTTCAACATATTTGTGTACTCCAATCACTTGGAAATATACATTGTTGATACGGATGTATTTTCCCAAGGGGTTTTCATCTT
>JAYPMF010000046.1:2186-14248 GCA_038129785.1 Flavobacteriaceae bacterium | reverse complement strand
GAGCAGACTTTTTTAAAACCTTATGAAGCATTGGATTTTGATACTCAAAACTATACAATTCAAAGGGCTTTGGGCCATCCAGGTGAGTTAGGTTTTTTTATGCGTAAAAACCGTGATTGGTCTTTGCGTCATTTTATGACCTCTGAGCGTTATATGACGGAATTCCTTAATTACGAATTTATCCCCAACAGACATTTGGGATGTGTTACAGTCTAAAAAGGAAAGAAAATGATGAAAGAAAATCAATTTGATACCATTGTTATTGGAGCAGGCATGTCTGGAGGTTGGGCAGCCAAAGAATTTTGTGAGCAAGGTTTTAATACCTTGTTGATCGAAAGGGGGAGGAATGTAGAACATATAAAGGATTACCCCACAACTAATTTGTTTCCCTGGGATTTTAAGTTTCGTGGTGATGTCCCCGCTAAGGTCCGAGAGGAAAACCCCATTGCCGCCAGTTGTTATGCCTTTGGAGAAGACACCCTACATTTTTTTATTAAGGATAATGATCACCCCTATGTGCAAACTAAGCCTTTTCAGTGGATTCGTGGCTATCAGGTAGGAGGGAAGTCGATTATGTGGGCCCGACAGGTACAACGTTGGAGCAACATGGATTTTGAAGGGCCAGCCCGTGACGGATTTGCTGTGGATTGGCCAATTCGATACAAAGATATTGATCCTTGGTATACTTATGTTGAAAAATTTGTGGGTGTAAGTGGTAACAAAGATGGTTTGGAGATTCTGCCAGATGGAGATTTTCTTAGACCCTTTGGAACCAACTGTGTCGAAGATTACTTTAGTGATCAGATGAAGAAACACTACAAGAATCGCCATGTAATTTATGGAAGATGTGCCCACCTAACCGAGAGTAAGCCCATCTATGTGCAACAGGGTAGGGGTCTTTGTGCCAGTCGCAATATTTGTCAGCGGGGCTGTCCTTTTGGAGGCTATTTTAATGCCAATTCCACACTGATACCTTGGGCTATGAAAACAGGGAATTTAACCCTAAAAACCGATAGTATCGTTCATTCCATTATATACGACAAAGACCTAAAAAAAGCTGTTGGTGTGAGGGTCATTGATGCCCATACTAATGTCACATCCGAATATTTTGCCAAAGTCATTTTCTTAAATGCCTCTACCTTAAATACCAATTTGATCTTATTGAATTCTACTTCAGATCGTTTCCCCAAAGGCTTGGGCAATGACAGTGGGCTTTTGGGTAAATATATTGCTTTTCACAATTATAGGGGTGTAATCACCGCCACTCATGAGGGTCATAGAGACCGACGCGTGGATGGTCAAAAACCTACTTCTGCCTATATTCCTCGCTTTAGAAATGTATACCGTCAGGAAACAAAATTTCTTAGAGGTTATGCGGCAGGCTTTGGAGCCAGCAAGGAAATGGATTATGACACATCATCGATAGGAGAGGATTTGTATAACAATTTACTGAAAGTAAAAGAAAGCGATGTTTGGAGTGTCAACTCTCATATGATGGGAGAAACCCTGCCTAAAGAAAGTAATCATGTCAGCCTAGATGAAAATCTTTTAGATCCTTGGGGTATTCCTCAGCTGAAGGTTGATGTTGATTATGACGAAAATGATGAAAAAATGTTAAAGGATTTCTTTGACGAATTTTCAGAGATGTACTCAAAAGCAGGCTTTACCGACATTAAAACCAGTGATAATCAACGTAAGCCAGGTAATGACATTCATGAAATGGGTGGAGTTCGCATGGGGCATGACCCCAAAACATCTTTACTCAATAAATGGAATCAAATGCACCATTGTAAAAATGTTTTCGTGACCGATGGTGCTTGTATGACTTCCACCTCAACTCAAAACCCTTCGCTTACTTTTATGGCTTTGACCGCTAGAGCAGCTAATCATGCCATTGAGGAGATAAAAAAAGGAAATATTTAAAGGTCCTTTACACAACGAAAACCGGTATGTTGTGACCCCGTATCGGGTGAAGATTTCATTTTAGAAGCTACGCGATAGCCAGAACAGTAGGTGTCGTTGCATAAAAAAGACCCCCCACGGATAATCCTCTGTGAGATATAGGGATTGTATGGATCGTAACTGTCATCAGGTCCTTGAGGATTGGTAGATGTTTTTCCCTCTAAAGTTTTGTAGTAATCGAAGTGATACCAATCCAAACACCACTCCCAAACATTTCCTGCCATATCATATAAACCGAATCCATTGGCTTCAAAAGACTTCACCGGAGCGGAGTAAAAGAATAAATCTTTATTGGTATTGTTGTAGGGAAAAGAACCATCCCAGCTGTTAGCTTTTACCTTTCCAGTGGTGATTTCCTCATCCCCCCAGGGATATTTTTTATCTTTCAGTCCCCCTCGTGCTGCCCATTCCCATTCTGCTTCTGTAGGAAGACGTTTACCTGCCCATTTGGCGTAAGCATTGGCATCGTCCCATGAAACATGTACCACTGGGTGGTCTTCTTTACCCTCTATGGAACTGCCTTTTCCGCGGGGTTGCCGCCAATTGGCCTTGGGTTTCCATTCCCACCAGGCAGAATAATTGTTTAGGTCAACCGGACCATTGGTGGATTTAAAAGTCAGCGAGGAGGCCTGTAATAGAGAGTCGTGTGGTTTTGGGGTTCCAGGGGGAAGTTGTTTTTTCATTTCATCCCAGTTCACAGGTTTTTCGGCAGTGGTGACATATCCAGTGGCCTCCACAAAAGTGGTAAACTGCGAGTTGGTTACCTCCGTTTGATCGATCCAAAAGCCATCAACTTTAACAAAGTGAACTGGGCTCTCGTCCGGTCGTGCCTGAGGACCATCACTACCCATCATAAAAGTCCCCTCAGGAATCAAAACCATTCCATTGGGAGGTTTTTGGGAGGATGCTTCTTTTTTGGGTTTTGGGACACTAGAATTGCAACTCAACAAAAGTGTCGAAACAAAAAGTAATGTTGTGAAATTGGTTATGGTCTTCATTTATATATTATGTGTGAAGCAAATATGATAAAATTAAAGATTAACACCTATCTTTGCGTCCTTATTCTTTAAGAGATAATGGAACAAAATCTAAAGAAAATTTTCTTGTCCTCATTCTTAACTGTTATTCTGGTCTTTCCTTATTTGGGTTCCTTTTCTCACATATTTGAAGATCACGAGCATAAAACTTGTGAAATTTCTGAAACCCACCTTCACGAACTTGATTTAGATTGCGATATACTTGACTATCAATTTGCGCCCAGTGTTCAAATCTCAACTCATATTTATTGTTCCATTGTTTATGCTTCTCAGCAAAAAAAACTAACTTTTTTCAAAGAGGGAGATTCCTTTTCTATAGATAAACATGATACACTTCGTGGTCCACCAAAGGTGTAATTTTTCTGATAATTTTTTCTTTCGACCCAACAGGGTCAATTACACCTTATATAATTTAAAATTAATATCATGTTAAAAAATATATACCTAAAACCAATTTTTGCCCTATTTCTATTTATTTTAATTTTTGCTTGCTCTAAAGATGAAGATCCCGAACCAGCTCATGAGGAGGAAGTAATTACCTTGGTTACTCTAGAGGTAACTAAAGTCGGATCATCTGAAACCACAAAATATAATTTTGAAGTTGAGGGTCACGATCACGGTGAGGAGGATCATGAAGAAGAAGAGGGTGAAGATCATGGTGATCATGAAGGAGAGCACGCTGAAATTGAACTAGAGGCCAATTCAAGTTACAATGTATCCATGAAAATCTTCAATGATACAGATCCAGATAATATTGAAGATATTACTCCTGAGATTATTGAGGAGGCAGACGAGCACCAAATATTTTATGCAATTACAGATGAACTGAGTGGATTTTCTATATCATCTGCATCAAACGATTCTAATGATAGTGATGGCAATCCATTATTTATTAAAACGACCTGGACAACAACAGGAGAAACTTCTGGGGATGTGGTAGGATATCTCATACATGAGCCAACTTCAAAAACCGGCTCCACCAGAAATGATTTTGGTGGCGCTACTGACTTTGAAATTGAGTTTGAGGTCCACGTTGAAGAATGAGTTTTTTAAGTTTTTTTGCTAAGCTATTTAGCTTAAATACTAAAAACTCTAAATGTAAAAGTTGCTTTAATAAACAAAAAGCTGCGGTCGGCTTGTCACTGTTGGCCGCTTCTTTTTGTTATTGCCAAGATTGTGATAGTGAATTTGAAGGGCAAATTTTAGACTTACATGATAACTCACCAATAAGTCAAGCATTTATCCAAGTTATAGATAGCGGCCCAAAAGTATTCTCAGATGATGAGGGTTTTTTCAAATTAAGAAACCTATGTTCAGGAAAAATTAATATAAAAATTTCACATCTCAAATGTGAGGATTTATTTCAGGAGCTTAATTTAAATAAATCAGTTTTTAAAAAATTTTTTCTTGAGCACCACATAGAATCTTTAAATGAGGTAATCGTAGAAGATAGTAAAATTAGAGAACTTTCCGCTTCAGTTAAGACTTATTTACTTTCTGAACTTCAAAAGGATATATACAGTGGAAGGAGTTTAGCGAAAGCTTTGGAGCAAATCAGTGGAGTAAATATTTTGACTACTGGCAATGGAGTATCTAAACCGATGATTCATGGGATGTTTGGGAGTCGAGTTGGAATAATTTACGATGGTATTCAGATTGAAAACCAACAATGGGGACAAGATCATGCTCCAAATATAGATCAAAATGCTTTTGATGAAATTCGATTAGTTAAAGGAGCAGGAGTTTTAAAATATTCTGGTGAAACTCCCGGGGGTATAGTAGTTCTTGAAAATAAGCTTCCAGCGATTAATGATTCTTTGTACGGAAAATCAATTTTAAATGCTTATGCAAATGGACGCGGTTTAAATTTTATAAGCTCTTGGACAAAATCTTACAGTAATGGAAATTATTTTAAAGCCCAAGGAACAATTAAAAGAAGAGGTGATTTTTCTTCACCAAATTATTTACTGTCTAATACGGGTACAAAAGAAAATAATATTTCATTTTCGGTGGGAAAAAATAAAATTCTTAGCCAATGGAAAACAAATTTTAGTTATTTCAGTCAAGAAATTGGTATACTAAGGAGTTCACATGTAGGAAATGTTAATGATTTGGTTTTTGCAATTGAGTCAGATAAACCCACAATTATAAATCCATTTGATTATAAGGTAAATTCTCCAAAACAAATAAACAAACACCATACTGCAAGTATTCAATACTCTAAAAGGAATAGTTTAAACGGTAAATTAAATGCTAAATATAGTTGGCAAAGAAATAACAGAAGGGAGTATGATGTGAGAAGGGGGGATTTAAAATATAAGCCTGCAATTGATCTTACATTAAATACCCACGATTTAATTTCTAGTTATAAATGGGAGAAATCAAATTGGTCACTAGACTCAGGAGTTTTTTTTCAAATTCAGGATAACTATTCAAACCCAGACACAGGAACAAGAAGGTTAATACCTGATTATCTTAAAACAGAATTAGGATCATATTTTACTGCTAGTTTAGTTCCATCGAATAATTTTGGTCTAGCGTTTGGATTTCGTTTTGGGCATCAAAACAATCACATTAAGAAGTATTACAAAAATAAGCGTTGGAGAGAAGAAAATTATGAGGAAAAACTGGGTGCTTATGTGATAAATGAAGTATTAAGTCAAAAGCTCGTCGAGCAAAGGTTGATTTTTAATAATCTGTCTTTAAACACAGGAGTGAAACTTTCTATATTGGAAAAGTTTAAACTAAGCTTAAATTTGTTTCATACAGAGCGTGCTCCAGACATTGCAGAGATGTTTAGTGATGGACTTCATCATTCATTAGCAACCATTGAGTACGGGAATCCTTTTTTAAAAAGTGAAACTACACAAAAATTTGTTTTAGACTTTGAAAAAAATATTGGAAGCTTTAAATACAATTTTAGCCCCCACTATAGTATTGGTCAAAATTATATTATTATAGAGCCTACGGGAATTGAGTATTCGATAAGAGGTGCTTTTCCAGTTTGGGAGTATAGATCAATAAGCTCTTTAATTAGAGGGTTCGATTTTGACTTTAGTTTAAAGCTAAACAAAAATTTCAAAGTTAGAAGTAGTTCCTCTTGGATAGAAGGATTTGAGAGAAAAAGTAAGACACCTATAATTAATATGCCCCCTTTTACATCAACTAATTATATCCATTTTTCAATGCCTAAATTCAAATCGTTTTCAATGGCTGTTTCTAATAAAATTACTATGATGCAAAATCAATTCCCAAATCATAATTTTGAAACTTCTTTTGTTGAATATGGAAAAAGAGTTGACAAGATTGTTGACATTAGTACACCCCCAAACGGTTATCATCTCCTTGGCATGGAGTTTCATTGGGGGGCTTACCCGTTTTTCTCTGAAAAAATCAGTATATCTCTTATTTTTGATAATCTATTGGACACATCTTATAGAAATTATCTTAATAGATTGCGGTTTTACGCAGATGAAATGGGAAGAAATGTAATGTTACAGATTAAGATACATCATTGATTAATTATGAGAGTTTGCCATCTATTATTTTTCATTTTTTTATTAGCTCAAACAAATCTCTTTGGTCAAGCCTCTGAAGATGAGTATTTAGAACCCATCAACGATCCCTCTGCTGAAGGACAAAGATTTTTTGTGGAGGAATTGTTGGATATTGCCGGTTATGTTCCCGAGAAAATCCAAATCTATCAAACTTTACCAAATAAAGCACGTGTCTTTAGAGTTAAATTAGATAGTGTTAATGGAGGTTTTGTTTTTGTTCGTTGGAATAAGACCAAAAAAGAAAATTATATAGCCAATAAAATGATTGACCCTGGGGTATATTATAACCTAAATGCGGCAAAAGAAATTATGAGGAAACAAACTGATAAGGCAAATTTTACTAAAGATGATATGGCCCTTCAAGCTCCTGATCAAATACAAATAAACGCTGCTGAGCTAGAAGAATTTAGAGCAGAGTTTGATCTCAAAAACGAGGAAAAGAAATTGGAACAAGAGGAAGCTTTGTCAAAACAGTGGTTGAAAGAGGAGAGAAAAGAAAAAAGGAAAAATAAAGAGAAAAAAAATACTGATTAACGCGAAACGGTTAATGTATTCCCCTCAATCGTAGTACTGTAACAAGTTAGCCCTGAGCTACCACAATCATCGCTAAAAGATCTGTTGTGGTTAGAACAAGTAAACTGTGAGCCACTGTGAGACCATTGATTGTTTGCTCCTTGATGTGGACAAACATTGCTGTATGCCTTGATTTCAGAATCACTAATTCTTAAAAGAAGCATATTTTCTGCAGTGTAATTCATCCAACCTCCTACCTCAGATAGACCTGAAAAGTTGGAGTTACTCAGGTCAATAATAACTTTATCTTCCTCCTCAGTCATAGAATTGTCGTCTCCACCTCCAATGACAGAATTACCTTGATAATCATCGTCTCCTCCTGAACTACACGCTTCAAGTATTGAAATACCAAACATTGAAAAAGCTACAGGAGCGCAAGCAGTTTTTAAAAAATCTCTTCTTTTTCTTTTCATTTCATTCAAATTATAGATCAAATATAATCACTTTAGTTTAAACATTTTACAAAAATGTTAAACAAAAAATAATATAATATTCAAATTAGATTACTTTTGTTGAAAAAACAATGCGAAAACTCTTCCTCGGAATCTTATTTAATGCATATTTTCTATGTGCTCAAAATACGGGTCAGCTCAGTGGTAGAATTTTAGATCAACAAACTCAACTTCCAATTCAAGGGGTCAGTGTTATTCTTGAGGGAACTGCTATGGGAGTTGCCACAAATGAAGAAGGTTATTTTACTTTCAGGGATATACCTACTCAAACTTATAACCTTACAATCAGTCATTTGGGGTATCAAACACAAACTGTATATAACATTATTGTAAAGACATTTGGAACCCCTCCACTTCAAATACTGTTGGAGGAATCCACCAACGAATTGGAGGAGATTGTAGTGTACCAAAGTCCTTTTAGAACAACAGTTGAAACTCCACTATCTACCCAAACTTTTTCTGCCGTGGAAATTGAAACCTATCCAGGTGGTAACAACGACATTACCAAGGTTATCCAAAGCATGCCTGGGATTTCCCCTTCCATTGGTGGTTTTAGGAATGACATTATCATACGAGGTGGTGCACCCAATGAATCTGTTTATTATCTTGATGGGATTGAAATCCCCAATATCAACCACTTTAGTACCCAAGGAAGTGCTGGAGGTCCTGTAGGCATGCTAAATGTATCCTTTATCAGAGAGGTTACACTTTCCAGCTCAGCCTTTGGTGCAGAGTATGACAATCCGCTCTCCGGGGTATTATCTTTTGAACAAAGGGAGGGAAACCCTAATCGTTTCGGAGGAAATTTTAGGTTTGGAGCCAGTGAAGCAGCTTTAACTTTAGAGGGGCCACTTTTCAGAAAAGACAAAGATAAACCCTCAAAAACCACATTATTGTTCTCAGTAAGAAGAAGTTACCTCCAATTTTTATTTGAACTTATCGGTTTGCCTATTCGTCCCGATTATTGGGATTATCAGTGGAAAGTCAATCATGAGATAAATGCTTACAATACAATTGTATTTTTGGGATTGGGAACAATCGATGATTTTTCGGTCAAAGCTCCAGATGACTTTGATGCAGAGCAACAAGCCACTATTGAACAAGTGCCTATCATTCAACAAAAAACCACTACTGTGGGGGTATCTTGGAATAGAAAATTCAAAAATGGTAAGGGATCAATGATTACTGCAATCAGTACCAATCGATTACAAAATATTTTTTCACGCTATGATGACAATACCCGGAAAACAGGGGTGTTGTTCCAAAACGATTCCCACGAACAGGAAACCAAACTCAGGTTTCAGACCCAACACTACCTCGAACAGTGGAAACTTGCTGCCGGAACCAACATTCAATATTCGGACTATGGTAACGCTACTCAAAGTGTTCTTTACAATCTTGACTATAACACGGGGATCGATTTTATGAAATACGGATTCTTTGCCAAAGCAGAACGTAAATTCCTGGATGACAATTTGGGTCTTTCGCTTGGTTTTCGAGTAGATGCGGACAGTTTCTCCCAGGGATCGAGCATGATAGATAACTTTTCCCCCCGAATGGCACTGACCTTAAATCTTACGGAGGATCAAACTTGGAAAATTAATGCATCCGTTGGAAGGTATTACAAGATACCAACTTATACAATCTTGGGATATCAGAACACTCAAAGAAGATTTGTCAACAAAGATGCTAAATACACCCTAAGTGATCATCTGGTTGCAGGTTTGGAATATGCGCCAGGAAATGCTTCCCGAATTACACTTGAAGGATTTTACAAGAAATACAGTCAATACCCCATTTCACTAATTGACGGAGTTTCGTTGGCCAACAAAGGTGGAGGCTTTGAGGTATTGGGTAATGAAGCTATTACCAGTGATGGTAAGGGTAAAAGTTATGGTCTGGAGGCGCTCTACCAACAAAAACTTTCCAAAAACTTCTATGGTGTTTTTGCCTACACTTATTTTCAAAGTCAATTTACTACCGCCAAGGGTGATTATCTACCCTCGGTATGGGACAGCCGGCACTTAATTTCTTTTTCTGGGGGCTACAAATTGAAAAGAAATTGGGAGATAAGTGCCCGATGGAGATTTTCAGGAAAAACTCCGTATGTACCAGTTGATCAAAATGCTACCTTGGCAGCTTATCCAGAAGTTGTGTTAGATTACAATCAATTGGGATATGTTAAGTTAGATCCATTTAATTTAGCAGATATACGGTTTGATAAAAAATGGAATTTCAAACGCTATTCTTTCAATTTCTATTTTGAGATTCAAAACTTCTTGGCGCAAAGTGTACCAAGACCTGATGAGTATGGTCTTAATAGAACTGAAGATGGTAACTTGATCCTTCCGCTTAGTTTGGTAAAAGTAAATACCGAAGAAAACAACAACATTCCTATTCCCTCTTTTGGCTTCGTGGTTGACTTTTAAAACTTACTTGAATATATCTAATAAACCATCAGGTAAATCAAGATGTATCTTTCTGTATTTTCTGTTAAGTTTTTTGATAAAATTGTCGTGAATGGGAATCAGTATTTCAGTTCCATCGGCATCGATAACAAAAAGGGGTTGAGGTCCGGAGTCATTTACTGTAATTATGGTACCAATTTCTGAATCAAACTGGTCTATGGCCAAAAAACCCGTTACCTCGTGATAATAAAATTTATTTCCTTCCAAAGGGGGGAGCATATTCAGAGGTAGAAATAAATCTTTTTTCTGCAAAGCCTTTGCCTCAACTTCAGTTTCGATACCTTCAAATTTGATCCTCAATAAGGAGGATTTGTGTAACTGACTGCTATCAATAAAATAGGGAACTAGTCCTTGTGGAGTCTCTATGAATAAGGATTTTAAATCTAAATAGCTCTCAGGAGTATCGGTATCCAGTTTAGCTAAAATTTCACCTTTAAAACTGTACTTACCAACGATGGTACCTAAAAAGAAGCATTCTTCTTTTAGCATAATGAAATAAAGGGCAGAGTTTATTTATTTGTTTCCTCTTCCTTGGCAGAAGCATCTTCGCTATCGTTGTCTTCGGCAGTGGTATCCTCACTATTAGACATTTCTGCTGGAGTCTCTTCAGCTTTGGGATCTTCAACAGTAGCTTCCTTAGGAACTTCCTCCGAAGAAGTTTCTTCAGCATTGGGTCCTTCAGTAGCAGGTTCCTCTGTGGACTCTTCATCAGAAATTTCAACTTCTTGGATAATTTCAGTTTCTACAGCAGCAGCATTTTCTTCGGCAGTTTCAGCAGCTACCTCATTAGTTTCAGTATTTATTACTTTGGTGGATTCCCCATCTTGAGCAATTACTTCTTCAGGTTCAGGGGGTGCACTTAGCTCTGCAATACGCTTTTGATTAACTACTTTCTCCGCATCTAATCTTTTCAAAAGACTATCTGCTTTTTGCTTGTCCAAACCATCAATTTTAGATTGAATTTTAGCTTGTTTTTCTTCCAACCAAGCTGCAAAGCGTTTGTCGGCTTCCTCTTGAGAAAATGCACCTTTTTTGACTCCTCCATTTAAGTGGTGTTTTAACATGACACCACGGTATGACAATAAAGTTCTTGCGGTATCAGAGGGTTGGGCACCATTTTCTAACCACTTTACAGCTTGGTCAACATCTAATTCAACTGAAGCTGGGTTAGTGTTAGGATTGTATGTTCCGATTTTTTCTAAATAACGACCGTCTCTTTTGGAGCGGCTGTCGGCAGCAACTATCCAATAAAAAGGTTTGCCTTTTTTTCCGTGTCTTTGAAGTCTTATTCTTACGGGCATGTCATATTAATTTATGGAGGTTCTCGACCTCTCGAATTATTAATTCTAGGGTTGCAAATTTAGTATAATATTTGAAATACATAACCTAATAGATGCAAAAATTACAACAATTAAATTACCACATTCAATTGATTAAAAATTTTAAGTGTGTAAATCTTCTTGTCAAACCAGTATAATAACGTAATTTTGCACCCATATTTTTCGATATAGATGAAGATTTCACGCAAAGACAATAATCCCCTTAATAGCCTTATTACAATTGATATCGAACGTAAAGACTTTGAAGAAAAAGTCAATAAGGTGCTTTCGGATTACAGAAAGAAAGCAAATATCCCTGGTTTTAGAAAAGGACATGTACCCATGGGGATGATCAAAAAACAATATGAGACTTCAGTAACTGCAGATGAAGTCAACAAACTTTTACAAGAAAATCTGGATCATTATATCAAGGAGGAAAAACTTAATTTATTGGGAAATCCATTGCCCGTTATTCAAGAAGATTTGGATTGGAAAGCACCTAAATTTTCGTTTGATTTTGAATTGGGGTTGTCTCCTGAATTTGAGATAAATCTTACCGAAAAAAATAAAGTGACTCATTATCAGATTACTGCCCCAGACTCTATGATTGACGATCAGGTGAAAAATTACCGCAAGCAATATGGTAAATTGATAGCCCAAAAAAATCCTAAAGGCGATTTTGAAATCACTGCTT
>JAYPMF010000046.1:0-2086 GCA_038129785.1 Flavobacteriaceae bacterium | reverse complement strand
GTGAAATCTGAGGAGGAAATGAGGCTTAAGATCATTGAAGGTATCGAAAAACAATTCGAACAACAGTCTGACCAAAAGTTGTTGAATGACGTAACAGAGTATTTGGTTGCTAAAACAAAGTTCGATCTACCAACTGAATTTTTAAAAAAATGGATGCAAAATTCAGGTGAAAAACCTTTAACAGCTGAGGCTGCAGACGAGGAATATGTTCGCTCTGAAAAAGGAATACGATACCAATTAATTGAAGGAAAAATCATTGCTGATCATGATTTGCAAATCAAATTTGAGGAATTGAAAACTTTTGCCAAAGAGATGATCTCCATGCAAATGCAACAATATGGCCAAGCAGGGTTGCCCGATGAAGAGCTTGAGGGTATAGTTGCCAGGGTAATGTCAAATCAAGACGAGGCACGTAAACTTTCTGAACAATTAATGAGTAAAAAACTCTTGGAATTCTACAAATCCAATCTTTTATTAAAAAAGAAAAAATTGACTTTTGATGCCTTTGTGAAAGAGGCATACGCTCAGGGCTAATTTTTTTCATTAATTTTATAAATACAAACTCACAAAATGGACTACGGAAAAGAATTTAAGGAATTCGCAACAAAACATCATGGGATCAACTCTATGTATTTCGACAAGATTGTCAGCAGCATGACTCCCTACATCATTGAGGAGCGTCAATTAAATGTGGCTCAGATGGATGTTTTTTCAAGATTGATGATGGACAGGATTATGTTTCTAGGAACAGCAATTAATGATAGTGTGGCCAATGTTATACAAGCCCAACTATTATTTCTACAGAGCACCGATTCAAAGCGAGACATTCAAATGTATATTAACTCTCCAGGTGGAGGAGTATATGCAGGATTGGGAATCTATGACACCATGCAATTCATTTCACCGGATGTCGCTACCATTTGTACTGGAATGGCTGCTTCCATGGGAGCAGTATTGCTTTGTGCTGGAGCAAAGGGGAAACGCTCAGCATTGCCCCATTCCAGAGTGATGATTCACCAACCACTTGGAGGAGCTCAAGGTCAAGCTTCTGATATCGAAATTACAGCAAGAGAAATACTAAAGCTGAAAGATGAACTATACAAGATCATTGCAAAACAGTCGGGTCAAAGTATAGAAAAAGTAAACCAGGACAGTGATCGTGATTATTGGATGAAAGCCGAGGAGGCGAAAAAATACGGTATGGTAGATGAAGTCTTGGGTTCTGAAAAATAAATGACTATGAGTAAAGATGAATTAAATTGTTCTTTTTGTGGACGCGCCAAACCTCAAACTCAATTGCTAATAGCGGGTCTGGATGCTCACATTTGTGACAAGTGTATTCTTCAAGCCCATGGAATCGTCCAGGAAGAAACTACCGAAGAACACGAAGAGCATAAATTCAATATAGAACTTCATCCTCCAAAAAAAATAAAATCATTTTTAGATGAATACGTTATTGGCCAGGAATCCGCAAAAAAAATTCTTTCGGTAGCAGTTTATAATCACTACAAACGCATTAATCATTCCAAAGGTAAAAGTGAGGTTGAAATCCAAAAAAGTAATGTCATTTTGGTGGGTCAAACTGGAACAGGAAAAACCCTTTTAGCTCAAACCATTTCAAAGTTGCTAAAAGTGCCTTTGGCCATAGTTGATGCCACGGTTCTAACTGAGGCGGGCTATGTGGGAGAAGACGTCGAAAGTATCCTAACTCGATTACTTCAGGCTGCAGATTATGATGTTGATAAGGCCCAATATGGGATTGTTTTCATTGACGAAATAGATAAAATTGCCCGAAAGGGAGACAACCCGTCCATAACACGTGATGTTTCCGGTGAAGGGGTACAACAAGCCCTTCTTAAACTATTGGAGGGAACCACAGTTAATGTTCCTCCAAAAGGAGGTAGAAAGCATCCCGATCAAAAGTTTATTGAAGTTGACACATCCAACATACTATTTATTGCTGGAGGAGCATTTGATGGTATAGAACGTGAAATTAATAAACGTTTAAATCTACAAGCAATAGGTTACAATACAAACAAGGAATTGAAAAAAGTTGATTCACATAATATTTTACAATACATTACTC
>JAYPMF010000045.1:0-14785 GCA_038129785.1 Flavobacteriaceae bacterium | reverse complement strand
AATCATTCTCCATCCAATAGGAATACCATTTTTCTTCAACGCTTTGGGAAACAAATTTTGATGGAATCTGCATGAATGTTGGTCAGCCTTTAAAATGCTCGACAAAAGTAAGCACCCTATTGAAATTATAAAAACTCTGACAGTTTTGGTTTTCTTTTTAAAGTTGTAAATTTATAGAATAGTATTTACAACAATGAAAAAAGCAATCCTTTTTATTTTATTCATTTATACTCCTCACTTATTAAGTGCTCAAGCTTCAGGCCCCATGATTAGTTTTGACACGGAAACCTTTGATTATGGTGAAATTACCAAAGGCAGCGATGGGGTTCGAACTTTTACCTTTGAAAATACCGGAAATGCTCCGCTTGAAATTCAAGGGGTTAGGTCCAGTTGCGGTTGTACCATCCCCAAAAAACCTGAGGCACCTATTGCTCCAGGAGAGAAAGGAGAAATCACAGTAAGGTATGACACCAATCGCGTTGGAGTATTCAGAAAAACCATCACCGTAAATACTAATGTCTCTTCTAACTCGATCATTGCGTTGAAAATTAAGGGTAACGTATTGGCCAATTAATTTTTTAATCCTTATTTGAGATTGAGGGCTTTTTTTTGAATATTTGCAGTCACAAATTTTAGGATGCCAAAACTTTCCAAAAAAGGGCAAGATTTGCCCTCGTCTCCCATCAGGAAACTAGTCGTTCATGCGGATGAAGCCAAATCCCGTGGGATAGAAGTTTTACACCTTAACATTGGGCAACCCGATATTCAAGCACCCAAAGAAGCTATGGAAATAGTTAAGGATCACGATTTCAATCTGCTTCCTTACGGTTCCTCTCAGGGGTCTTTATTTTATCGTGCCCAACTATGCCAATATTATCAACATCACGATATTTCGATAAAACCGGATGACATTATCGTAACTACAGGAGCCAGTGAGGCTTTGTCTTTTACCCTTAACGTAATTTGTGATGCAGGGGATGAGATCATCATTCCCGAACCTTTCTATGCCAATTATAATGGATTTGCAGCTGCATCCAGTGTTGAAGTAGTTCCTGTGGTTTCTCACTTTGAAAACCAATTCGAATTGCCACCCATAGAAAAATTAAAAGAGAACATCAATGACAAAACCAGAGCAATAATGATATGCAACCCTAGCAATCCAACTGGTTATCTGTATACTGAAGAAGAAGTTAAATCCTTGATTGATCTCGCAGTAGAAAACGATATTTTTATCATAGTTGACGAAGTCTATAGGGAATTCATTTATACTGAAAAGCCTCACTATTCTGTTCTAAAATCAGAAAAAGCAAGCCAATATGCTGTGATGATCGATTCAGTTTCTAAACGATATAGCCTGTGTGGTGCAAGGGTGGGATGTATGATTTCTAAAAACAAAGCTTTGATGGCTACTGCACTTAAGTTTGCACACCTTCGGTTATCTCCTCCTGCCCTGGCACTAATGGCAAGTGAAGCTGCTATCTCAGCTCCTTCCACCTACCTGGAAGGTGTCAAAAAAGAATATGAAATGAGAAAAGATGTCACCATTGCAGCCCTAAAAAAAATTCAGGGTGTGGAAGTGTCCAATCCCATGGGAGCATTCTATTGTATCGCCAAACTCCCCGTTGATAGTGCTGAAGACTTTTCCAAATTTCTCCTCACCGATTTTGAAGACCGAGGACAAACCGTAATGTTTGCCCCTGCTGCCGGGTTTTACTCCTCTCCCGAACTGGGGAAAGATCAAGTTCGATTGGCTTTTGTGTTGGAAAGCAATAAACTCAAACGTGCTGCCGAAATTTTAGAAAAAGCTCTAATAGCCTACAATAATTTATAGGCATTTTTCTATATTACCCTATGGTTTTGAATTTTCAAAAAGATGTTTCACTACTCCCCTACAATACATTTGGGATTGACGTAAAATCAAAAAAATTTATAAGTGTTAGATCCACTGACGAATTAAAGGCGGTTTTAAATCAAAATCAAGAAAAGCGATTGTTGGTTTTAGGAGGTGGGAGTAATCTTTTGCTGACAAAAGATTTTGACGGGCTTACCCTGAGAATTGAAAATCGGGGAATACAAATCGTACATGAGGAGCAACGCAGTGCTAAGGTCAAAGTCGCTGCAGGAGAAAATTGGCATTATTTTGTAATGTGGTGTTTGGATAATGATCTGGGTGGAATAGAAAATTTGGCACTTATTCCCGGTAGTGTGGGTGCTGCACCGATACAAAATATCGGAGCCTACGGCGTAGAACTCAGCCAAGTTTTTGAAAGCTGTGAGGCCCTGTCGATAGAAACCGGGGAATTGAAAATTTTCAATACAGAAGAATGTGAATTTGGTTACAGAAACTCCATTTTTAAAAACTCACTCAAGGAGCAATACATTATCACTTCAGTGCAGTTCAATCTTAGTAAAGCACCCCATCAAACGAATACTTCATACAAGGAATTATCCGAAAAATTCGATGGCAAATCCCCCAGTATCCAAAGTATTGCTCAAGCGGTAGTCGATATCAGATCTGCCAAATTACCCGATCCCGATCAAATTGGAAATAGTGGTAGTTTTTTTAAAAATCCGGTGATCGCTTCAAGGCAATTCACCAAATTGCAGCAGCAATATCCCGAAATACCTCACTATCCAGATCAAGTGGGTAAAATCAAAATTCCGGCTGCTTGGCTGATAGACTGTCTGGGTTATAAAGGATATCGTGTCAATGATGCAGGAGTCCACCAAAAACAAGCCCTTGTATTGGTCAATTACGGCAATGCTTCCGGTGCTGAAATCCAAAAAATTGCTCATGAGATAAGAGACAAGATTTTGGAAAATTTTGCAATCAACTTAGAATTTGAGGTTAATATAATATAATATTATTCCCTGTTCTTTGAATCGATGATAATCGTTACGGGGCCATCATTGATCAAGCTGACTTTCATATCAGCACCAAACACCCCTTTAGCCACTTTTTTACCTAACCTTTCCTCTGCCAAAATTAAAAACTGCTCGTATAGAGGGATCGCTATTTCATGGCGAGCTGCCCGAATATAGGAAGGTCGATTACCTTTTTTTGTAGCTGCCATCAAAGTAAACTGACTGATGACCATCAAATCACCCATTATATCAAGCAAAGAACGGTTCATCACTTGGTTTTCATCATTAAAGATTCTCAAATTGAGAAGTTTATTGACCAACCACTCTAAATCAGAGGAATCGTCTTCATTTTCGATCCCCAAAAATACCAATAGTCCCTGGCCCATGGAACCTAGAACATCTTCTTCTACTTTTACCTTGGCCTCCCGGACCCTTTGAATGACAATTCTCATGACTTATCGGTATAAAAGATCATCCTCCAATAATTGTAAATAAGACTTGTATCTGCTTTGAGCAATTTCCCCTTTTTCTGAAGCTACTTTAACAGCGCACTGAGGCTCATTGATGTGCATACAGTTGTTGAATTTACATTGCTTTTTCAGTTCTGAAAATTCAACAAAATAGCCGGACAATTCTTCCCTTTGAATGTCAACCAGCCCAAAACCCTTTATGCCGGGTGTGTCGATGATCTTGGCACCTCCCTCCAAATCAAACATTTTAGCAAAAGTAGTGGTATGTTGTCCCTGCTCGTGTTGAGCTGAAACATTAGCGGTTTTCAAATCTAAACTTGGGGACAAGGTATTGATCAGGGTGGATTTTCCCACCCCACTATGACCGGAAAACATGTTTATTTTTTGGGTCATTGTTTTTTTAATATTTCCCAAAGTACTAACATCAGTGGCCACCAACTCATGACAGTCGTAACCTATTTTTTCATAAACCTCCTTTAGAGAACGCATCTCCACAAATTCCTCCGAATTGTAGAGATCAATTTTATTGAATACCAATACGGTTTTGATCTCATAGGCTTTTGCAGTGACCAAAAAACGATCGATAAAGGCCGGGAAAGTTGGTGGTGTTTTTAGAGTAATCATCAAAAAAACTTGGTCAATATTGGCGGCGATGATGTGGATTTGTTTAGAAAGATTGACCGATTTTCTAACAATATAATTTTGACGGACTTCGATTTCGGTTATCACCCCTTTTTTTTCTGCTTTCTCAGATTCGATGGAAAACACTACCCGGTCTCCCACAACAATTGGATTGGTGCTCTTTATCCCTTTGATACGGAATTTCCCTTTGATCCTACAATCGTAAAACTGTCCCCCTGATTCAACGCGGTAATGACTTCCTGTGGAACTATAAACGATTCCTTTTTTTATCATCCCTACAAAGAAACAACAAATTTTTTTCCCTTACTGCTCAGATCACAAGCAGGTGGAATTGCTATCTTTATAAAAAAAATAAATGATCCATAAAGTAATCTTAATGATCTTGGACGGATGGGGTTTTGCTCCCAACCCTGAGGTTTCTGCAGTAGATTTAGCCCAAACGCCAAACATGGACGGTTTATACAAAAAGTATTCTTATTCATCGCTATTGACCGATGGAGAAAACGTTGGCCTACCCAACGGTCAAATGGGAAACAGCGAAGTGGGGCATATGAACCTGGGAGCAGGAAGAATTGTTTATCAAGATTTGGTTAAAATTTCAAAAGCCATTGAAGACAAAAGCATTGAAAAGAACAAGGTATTGAACGATGCTTTTACTTATGCCCAAAACAAAAGGAAAAATGTTCATTTTTTAGGACTTCTTTCCGATGGGGGTGTACACGCTCATCTAGATCACTTGGAGGGCCTTTTGGAAATGGCCGCAAAATACGATTGTCCCGGAATTTTTGTCCATGGCTTTACCGATGGTCGTGACGTTGACCCTAAATCGGGAGTGGAATACATTCAAAAATTATCTCAAAAACTTAGTATTGCTGACGCAAAATTGGCCTCCATTACCGGACGCTACTATGCTATGGATCGGGATAAAAGATGGGAAAGGGTTAAAAAAGCTTACGATGCCCTTGTTCATGGTTACGGTACCCCAACCCATAATCTGATAAAGAGTATTGAAGCCAGTTACACTGAGGGTATTACCGATGAGTTTATCGAACCCCTGATTAAAGTTGACCAAAACAATCAGCCTTTGGCTAAAATTGCAAAAGGTGATGTGGTGATCTTTTATAATTATCGTACGGACCGTGGGCGACAATTGACCGAAGCTCTTTCACAATATGCTTTTCCTGATCAGAGTATGACACCTTTGGATTTGTATTATGTTACCCTAACCAATTACGATAAGACTTTTAAGAATGTTAATGTTGTTTTTGAAAAAGACAATCTGGAAGACACCTTGGGTGAGACCCTCTCCAAGGCAGGGAAAACCCAAATAAGAATTGCCGAGACCGAAAAATATCCTCATGTAACCTTCTTTTTTAACGGTGGAAGGGAGGAACCTTTTGAGGGAGAGCAACGCATCATGTGTCCATCGCCCAAGGTGGCCACCTATGACCTTCAACCCGAAATGAGTGCTTTTGATGTTAGAGATGCCATTTTACCCAAGATCACAGAGGAACAGCCGGATTTTATCTGTTTGAATTTTGCAAATCCTGATATGGTAGGCCATACTGGAGATTTACAAGCGGCCATAAAAGCCTGCGAAACCGTGGATCAATGTGCAGGAGACATCATTAATGCAGCCTTGGAAAACCAATACAAGATCATTGTCATTGCCGATCATGGGAATTGTGAAACCATGATCAATGAGGATGGATCACCAAATACAGCCCATACCACCAATCCTGTACCATTGATTTTAGTTGATCGAGAAATCACCCCCATCGGTGATGGTGTATTGGGAGATATTGCTCCCACCATTTTAAAACTCATGGCCCTTGAAATCCCTAAAGTAATGACTGGAAATATACTGGTCTAACAATCATCACCCCCAAATATCTAATTCTATGAAAAAATTTTTTTTTACAAGCCTAATTATCCTTCTTGCGGGCTGTGGTTCCAAACAACAAAAGCCCATACCAACTAGCCCCATTAAAGCCAGCAGTGGCGAAATGATTCTATTGGGCAAGATCAATAAGGCCAATTTACAAACCTCTAACCACACCCCATGGTTCAATCAAGATTACAAAAGTATATCTATTGACCCCCAATGGATAGAAAATCTAAAGCCTTACCTGAGAGGACTGAGAATTAAGGTCTTTATGGGAACTTGGTGTGAGGACAGCCAAAGAGAAATCCCCCATTTTTTTAAGTTACTCCAAGCCTTGGAATTTGATCAAAAGCATGTAGAGATGTATGCCATGTCTGAAGAAAAAACCACTCCTGAAAATTATGAGAAGGGATGGGATATATACAATGTACCTACTATTATTTTTTTAAAAAATGGAAACGAAATCAATAGATTTGTAGAGTTTCCCGTAAACAGTCTCGAATCTGATATTACAAAAATCATTAAAGGGGAGTCCTACACCCATTCGTATGAGTAGCTCATGGTTAAGATCAAAAGTTTAGGGGAAATAGAGTTGATGCGTGAAAGCGCATTGGTCGTATCCCGAACCTTGGGTATGCTGGCCAAGGAAATTAAGCCGGGGGTAACAACTATACATTTGGATCAACTGGCAGAAAGTTTTATCCGTGACCTCGGAGCTGAACCCGGTTTTTTGGGTTTGTACGACTTCCCAAACACTCTTTGTGTCAGTCCCAACGAACAGGTCGTTCACGGTATCCCCAATGACAAACCCCTTGAGGAAGGGGACATTCTCTCTGTAGATTGTGGAGCAATTAAAAACGGATTTTACGGAGACCACGCCTATACTTTCGAAGTAGGGGAAGTGGCTGAAGCAACAAAAAAACTACTAGAAGTTACCAAAAAATCACTTTACATTGGTATAGAAGCCTTTTGTCACGGCAACCGAGTTGGTGATTTGGGACATGCCATTCAAACCTATACAGAATCTTTTGGCTATGGTGTTGTAAGAGAGTTGGTGGGGCATGGATTGGGCAAAACCATGCACGAATCCCCTGAAATTCCTAACTATGGTAAAAAAGGGAGTGGGAAAAAATTCATCAACGGCATGGTCATTGCCATCGAACCCATGATCAATCTGGGCAGTAAAAATATTCGTCATTTTAGCGATGGATGGACCATTAAAACCGCCGATAATCAACCCAGTGCACATTTTGAACATAATGTTGCTTTGATTGATGGAAAACCACAACTACTCTCAACCTTTGATTATATCTATGAGGCTTTGGGGATTCAATCTGATGAAGAAAATCCCTTTAAAAAACTTACTTCTAAAACATGAAGTGGATTTTGCGTTTTTTACCACGATCTTTTTTGATTCGGATGAGTCTTTTTTTGCGACCCCTGTTAAGAGTTTGTTATGGCGGTAATAAGTTTACCGATCCTATAGATGGTTCAGGCTATCGTAAATTTTTACCCTATGGTTATGGCAAAACTTTACGTCCCAATGCCTTGTGTCCGGGGACACTGTCCTTGGAGCGCCACCGTTTACTATGGCTTTATTTAGTTAGAGAAACCCATTTTTTAAATCAAGAGCTAAAGGTACTGCATGTAGCCCCCGAACAGGTTTTTTTTCGAAAATTCAAAAGATTTCAACATTGGGACTACACCACTACCGATCTCAATTCACCTTTGGCCGATCTAGTGGCAGATATTTGTGATTTACCCCTCCAAGACAATCAATATGATCTGATCCTCTGCAATCACGTTTTGGAACACATTCCCAATGATCTCAAAGCCATGACCGAATTATATCGTGTCTTAAAAAAAGGAGGGACACTGATCGCGCAAGTTCCTCTCAATGAAGAAAGTACTAAAACATTAGAAGACGACAGTATAACTGATCCCAGAGATCGCACCAGATTTTTTGGACAATATGATCATGTAAGGTTATATGGGCAAGACTACTATAAGAGGCTCAAGTCAGTGGGTTTCTCCGTTGAGGGGGTTTTTCTCCAGAGCCAACTCACCACAGAGGAAATTAAGCGATATGTCCTGCCTCAAAAAGAAAAGATACCGGTGATGCGTAAGTAGAAGTTCTAAACTACCAGTTCCTGGATTTAATCAGCTGTAGATCTTCTTCACTTGCTATAAACCAGATGGCTTCTAGTTGAGGATCATTTTCTATAAGGGCCTTTCCTTTCTCAAAAGGCATAACCATCAGTGCTGTGGCCCATGCATCCGCTGTCAAACAGTCGGGAGCTTTGACAGAGGTGCTGAGAATATTGGTTTTTAAGGCAAATCCGTTAAGGGGATTGATAGAATGTACAAATCGTTCACCCGTGATAGTATCTATACGGTATTTGCGATAGTTTCCAGAGCTGGCTAAGGCTTGATCCTGAAGTGTGAGGGTGTGTAAAAAATCTCGTTTCCCTCCCTGACGGGGATTGTCAATGGCTATTTTCCAAGCTTGACCAGTTTTGGGGCTATTGCCTCTGGCAACTATCTCTCCTCCTATTTCAACCATAAAGTCAAAGCTGCCTGACTTTAGAAGAAAATCTCCAACAATATCTACAGTATAGCCTTTAGCAATAGCATTAAAGTCTACATAAATATGAGGTGATTCCTTTTTTATAATATTGTCTTGACTAAGTTGTATTTTTTTCCAACCAATAAGTGAGAGTAAACTATCTTTTTGTTTGGGATTCAGATCAGTGATCGATTTTCCCGGCCCAAATCCGTAAGCATTTACCAAGACTCCTACTGTAGGGTCAAAATAACCGCCTGTCGCTTTCCATACCTCTGTAGCTTTTTCAAAAACGGCCCTAAAATGATGGTCCACCACAACAGTGGTATCTCCCCTATTAATTTTTGAAATATCTGATTGAGGTAAATAAGTAGAAAGGGATTTATTGATTACATGAAAAATTGAATCAATTCCATTTTGTACCTGATCATCAGAGAGATTGGCGACGTATTGAATATTATAGGAAGTTCCCAGTGCGAAGCCATGCAAATGCTTCGCATTTACAGGAATTTTATCACACGAAAAAATGACCCAACATAAGAGGAGGCTATTCCACAACCTGTAACCCCTCAAAATTAACTGCATAGCTGTCATTTTTCGTTATAGGCCTTTCATAATCATGAGCATTTGCAAAACCAACCCCTGCATAGTAAGTAGTGGCTTTGTATTTGATGCCGTGATCTCTAACTTGTTCCATCAATTGAACATCATAATTTTTGGGGTTGTCAGGGTACAAACATCCCCTAACGACAACAAAATGAAGTTTTTGGTCTTTGAGACACACAAATTGAGGATCTTTTTTTAGTTGAGAGTTAACAGCCAAAAAGTCATATCCCTTCTGGTATAAGTGATCTCCCACCTCTTTCATCGCCAATTGATGTAGGTCTGTTTCGTGACGCATTACCCTCCAAAATCGTCAAATCTTATATTTTCTGGAGGGATACCGAAATCGTCGGCCATTTTTTCTACAGCTTGATTCATGAGAGGTGGGCCGCAGAAATAGACTTCAATGTCTTCTGGTGCTTCGTGGTGATTGAGGTAGTTATCGATCACACATTGATGGACAAAACCTTTGAATCCGTCACCATCTCCATCCAAACTTTCCTTAACTTTCCAATTGTCTTCTTCCGTTGGTTCAGACAAAGCAACGTAAAATTTAAAATTCGTAAAATCTTTTTCTAAGGCTCTAAAATGATCCAAGTAGAAAAGCTCCCTTTTAGAACGACCTCCATACCAAAAAGTAACTTTTCTCCCAGTTTTAAGAGTTCTAAATAATTCGTATAAATGGGAACGCATGGGAGCCATTCCAGCACCTCCACCCACATAAAGCATTTCAGCCTCGGAATGATTAATAAAAAATTCACCATAAGGACCAGAAATAGTGACCTTTTCACCTGCTTTTTTTGAAAATATATACGATGAAGCTACTCCAGGGTTTACATCCATCCAGCCGTTTTTATCACGATCCCATGGTGGAGTGGCAATTCTAACGTTGAGCATTATCTCGCGTCCTTCAGCGGGAAATGAAGCCATGGAATAAGCTCGTTCCACTGTTTCTGGGTTCTTCATAACTAATGACCAAAGGTTAAATTTGTCCCATTCCAACTTGAACTTATCATGTTCCCCGGGATGTTCGTCTGGATGCGCGGATATATCAATCTCATTATACTTTACTTCACACTGAGGAATTTCAATTTGAATGTACCCTCCAGCTTGATAATCCATTTCCTCTGGTATTTCAACAACAAATTCTTTAATAAAAGAAGCAACATTCCAATTTCTGACAACAGTAGCTTCCCATTTTTTTATTCCAAACACCTCTTCGGGCACTTGGATGACCATGTTTTGTTTTACTTTTACCTGACAGCCCAACCGCCATCCATCGGCAATTTCTTTTCGGGTAAAGTGAGGTGCTTCAGTGGGAAGAATTTCTCCTCCACCCTCTAAAATCTGACACTTACATTGTATACAAGTCCCTCCTCCTCCACAAGCAGAAGGTAAAAATATTTTATTGTTACCCAAGGTGGTAAGCAGAGTACTTCCAGAAGAAACCTCAACATCGTTGTCTCCATTGATTAATAGACTTACAGGTCCAGAAGGCAATAATTTTGCCTTGGCTCCCAAAAGCATTCCTACCAAGACAAAGGTGATAACTAAAAATACCAAAATACTCGCAATAATAACTGAATAATCCATCTCTAATTTCCTATAATTTAATCCCCATAAAACTCATAAAACCCAAAGCCATTAAACCCGTAATAATGAATGTAATTCCAAGTCCGCGAAGTGGAGCTGGCACATTAGAATATATGATCTTTTCTCTTATAGCAGCGATGGCTAAAATAGCCAATAGCCAGCCAATTCCTGAACCTAATCCATATACAGCAGATTCAGCAACTCCAGAAAAATCTTTTTGTTGCATGAACAATGATCCACCCAATATAGCACAATTCACTGCGATCAAGGGAAGAAAAATTCCCAAAGCTCCGTACAAGGCAGGCGCAAATTTTTCTACAATCATTTCTACCAATTGAACCATGGAAGCTATAACGGCGATAAACATGATAAAACTCAAAAAGCTTAAATCAATCTCTTCATAAGAGGGATCTAACCATTTTAGAGCTCCTGGACGCAAAAGGTAAGTGTCTAACAAGAAATTTATCGGAACTGTTATAGCCAATACAAATATAACAGCAAAGCCTAGACCCACGGCAGTTTTTACTGTTTTGGAAACCGCCAAGTAGGAACACATTCCCAAAAAATAAGCGAAGATCATGTTCTCAATAAAAATACTTTTAACAAATAAGTTTAAATATCCCTCCATGATCTAGTTCTTTTCGATAAGTTTTCTGTTTCGAGAACGCTGAAGCCATATAAAGACTCCTACGGTAATTAAAGCCATTGGGGACAGCAACATTAAACCATTATTTTCATACCCCATTTCGTATAGCGCATCAGGTATGATTTGATAGCCAAAAAGTTTTCCAGAACCAAAAAGCTCTCTGAAGAAAGCCACTACGATTAGGATAAATCCATATCCCGCAGCGTTTCCAATACCGTCCAAGAAAGATTTCCATACACCATTACCAAGAGCAAAAGCCTCCAGGCGCCCCATTACGATACAATTGGTAATTATCAATCCAATAAAAATGGAAAGCTGTTTACTCACATCATAGGCATAAGCCCTAAGAATTTGATCTACCAAGATTACCATTGAGGCCACTACAACCAACTGAACAATAATTCTGATTCTGTTCGGAATTAAATTTCTTAAAAGCGAGATGATTACATTACTGGCACCCATTACTGCGACTACAGACAGACTCATGACTAAAGCAGGTTTGAGCTGAACGGTAATCGCTAAGGCAGAACAAATACCCAAAACCTGAACAGTTATAGGGTTGGTGTCGTCCAAAGGATCGGTTAATAAAGCCCTGTTCTTTCTTGAAAAGAGAGGCTCTGATTCCTTATTTAGAAATAAAAGTGTATTTTTTTTTGAGGGAGTTACTTCTCTGTCTGACATAGTTTTTATTTTATCGAGGCAATTGTGGTTCTCTCTTTTTCAAAATAAGGAAGGTAGTGTGTTAGTCGTTCAATGATCATGTTAGTAACACCGTCACCTGTTATTGTTGCACCGGAAATGGCATCGACTTCATGATCATTTTTGTCAAAATCTTTAGGGTCATTATTGGTTTTAGATACTCTGATCCCTACCAGTTGACCCGATTGATTAAACACTTTCTCATCTTTAAATCGGTCCATAAACCATTGTTGGGTGATCTCGGCACCTAGTCCGGCAGTCTCTGCCTTGTGATCAAATACTGCACCTTGAATGGTGTTGATGTCAGATTTTAGGGCGATATAACCCCAAATTGCATCCCATAATCCAGAGCCGCGAAGTGGGATAATGTAGTAACTCGTATTATCAACCAATGCTTTATAAAGGGGGAACCTTTGCTCCTTTTCCGGTTTCTTGATCTCGTTATTAAGTTTGATTTGAAAAGCATCTACATTTTCATCTACATTTCCATGGTGATCTAATGCAAGAGTTCTGTTAATGTATTTTTTGTAAAGATTCTGAGCTTGCTCTCTGTCGGTCTGAATACCAATGGTCGAAAGAATGTTCTGCATTTTTTCCTTTCTTACATTTTCAGCCTGAAGGGATTTAAGAGAACTGGCAGTGAAAGCGAGGGTAGAGGCAACCACAAATACCATTGCAGTTGCAAATATAAAAGTATAGCTATTGGAGTCTCTGTTCATGACTATGCGGTTTTGAGTGCTGAAGCCCATCTTTTTTTACGTTTATTGATATTTCCTTGGATAACATAATGGTCGATGGTAGGAGCAAAAACATTCATCAATAATATGGCCAACATTACTCCTTCAGGATAGGCAGGATTGAAGACCCTTATTAAAATACAAAATACTCCAACGAGAATTCCATAAACCCATTTTCCTTTATTTGTCTGAGCAGCGGATACAGGGTCAGTGGCCATAAATACGACACCAAAAGCAAAGCCCCCTACCACAAGGTGGTTCAGCCATGAAAAACTCATCAAGGCATTCGCACCCCAAAGATTGAACAAATAGCCTACAATTGCTGCCCCAATAACACTACCTGCCATAATCCTCCAACTTCCTACTCCTGTAAAGATCAATATAGCGGCACCGATCAAGACGAACAGCGCTGAAGTCTCTGCAATAGATCCAGGTATGGATCCTTGAAACATTTCAAAGAAACTATAGTTAATATTACCACCAGCAGCCAAAGTTCCCAAAATGGTCTCACCAGAGATACCATCAATATTGGAGGCCTCGGAAACCCAAACCTTATTTCCTGACATATAGGTAGGATAAGCAAAAAATGCAAAAGCCCTTGCAGTGAGTGCAGGGTTCAAAATATTCATTCCAGTTCCGCCAAATGCTTCTTTGGCGATCAATACAGCAAAAGCAACTGAAATGGCCACCATCCAAAGAGGAATGTCCACAGGCATTATCATTGGTATTAACAGGCCTGTTACGAGGTAACCTTCATTAACTTCATGACCTCTATATATAGCAAAAATAAATTCAATGGTTAATCCCACTACATATGATACAATTATCATGGGAACTATTTTCCAAGACCCGTGAATAAATGCATCGATAAAAGTGAAAGGCTGATCAGTTTGAACATAATGTTGATATCCGGTATTGTATATACCATAAACCAGTGCAGGAATAAGTGCAATGATTACGGTTACCATTGTTCTTTTGAGATCAACTGCATCCCGAATGTGCGCACCAACCTGGGTAGTATGGTTGGGAACAAAAAGAAAAGTATCAAAAGCGTTAATGGCCGGAGCGTACCTTTCCAATTTTTGACCTTTGCCGAAAGGTCTTTTTAAATCATCTAATTTTTTCCTCAAAAAATTCATAATATATATTATCCTACTTCGTTAATCATTAATTCAATTCCGTCTTTGATAATTTGCTGAGCCTCAATTTTGGAAGTATTAGCATAGTCAATCAAACCAAAGTCCTCAGGGATCACCTCGTAAATACCCAAAACTTCCATTTTTTCAATATCTCCTGCCATGCAGGCTTTAAGCAGTTGCATGGGATAAATATCCATGGGAAAAACTTTTTCCATTTCACCGGTGACTACGATAGCACGTTCTTCCCCGTTCATGTTTGTGTCGACGCTGTACCCTTTGCTTCCAAATAACCACGATAAAGAAGTTTTGGAAAGACTAGGTATTCGATTATCCATAAAGGGCAACCATCCAAACATTCTGTATTTGTTACCTTCTGGTATGATGGTCAAAATATTATTGTAAAAGTCCAAATGGCCATCTGAGGCCTCAGCTTTACCGGATAAAACATCTCCATTGATAAAGCGATTTTGTCGACTGTTATCAAAACCTGTAATGTCTGTTAGAGCACTGATCAGCGCGCCTATTTTAGTTTTAACATATTGGGGTTTCAAAACCGATTCTCCTGCCACAGCCACAGTTCGCTGAGCAGAGTATTGTCCATCGGCAAAAAGTTTACCGATATTGACCACGTCTTCGGGACGAACTTCCCAAACTTTTTCTCCTGTATTGATGGGTGTATGTTTGTGTATTTGGACACTTACATTTCCTGCAGGATGAGGTCCGTTAATACGCAAAACCTCAACTTTTTTAATTTTTTCAAAAAATCCAGAAAAATCGGCATCTATAGAGAGTATTGGAGGAGTGTCAACCAAGGCGTTTAAAATATCAATACCCATTTGGAATTCTTCCTTGTGATTTTTCAATAAAAATTGAAAATCAACATCCAAAGGAGCAGATGCATAAGTTGAAATATAAATAGATTTTGGGGTGGTATTGGGATCGG
>JAYPMF010000044.1:0-14922 GCA_038129785.1 Flavobacteriaceae bacterium | reverse complement strand
GGCTCAGACAGATTTGGAACTTCTGAAAAGTGCCTACATGAATGATGGGAATAATGGAACAGAAGACACCTCGCCCACTTTTAAGGCTTTTGAGGAAGGCTCAGAAACCATGTCCAAAGAGGCCAATACACAATTGGCTATCCGTCAAGAAAAGTTCATTCGGGACCTAAAAAACGCTATGATTCGCATTGAAAACAAGACCTATGGCGTTTGTCGTGTTACTGGAAAATTAATCAATAAACAGAGGCTTTTATTAGTGCCTCACGCCACTTTGAGTATTGAGGCTAAAAATATGCAAAAATAGATAGTCCTTGAAGTTTAAGGTTTCCAATATCAACCCGCTGACAGCTGTAGTCATTATATTGAGCTTGCTGTTAACGGACCAGGCATTTAAGTTTTTTATAAAACTGCATTACCCGCTATCTGTGTATGGAAATGATGCGATCATTGACTGGGGCTTTTTTAAACTACTTTTTGTGGAGAACAAAGGAATGGCCATGGGAACAAAACTGAATGATATACTTCCCTTTCTCTCCGACATTACGGCAAAACTTGTTCTTACAATCTTTCGTTTGATAGCCATTATTGGAATTGGTTATTGGTTGTTGGACAACATTCGAAAACAATCCAATAATCTTTTTTGTTGGGCCCTGTGTTTGATCTTTGCAGGAGCTTTGGGGAATATCATAGACTCAGTTTTTTATGGGGTAATATTTTCCCACAGTTACGGACAGGTGGCTACACTCTTTCCTGATGGTGGTGGGTACGCCCCTATATTTCAAGGGCATGTAGTAGATATGTTACAGTTTCCTCTTGTGAGTTGGAATTGGCCGGATTGGATGCCTTGGGTGGGGGGTGAACACTACACTTTTTTTCAATATGTCTTTAATATTGCCGACACAGCCATAAGTATTGGGGTTGGTATTATTATTGTTTTCAATAAAAAGATTTTTGGGCATCAGGTAAAACAAGGTTTGAATTAAAAGGCATAAATCCGTTCAGGGGTTAGGGCAAAGTCCAAAGAAATATCATGGGTTTCGATATCCTCAATTCTAGTAACAGGATCAAAAAAAGTTAAGCCCACTTTCAGGGTGCTTTCAGAACACTGATCCAGAAAACGGTCATAATAACCCTTTCCATAGCCTACACGATGACCCCGTTGATCAAAGACCAAAAGAGGAACAAAAACCACTTCAATTTGTTTAGGGTTGATAGTAATTCCACTTAGCGGTTCGGGAATGCCCCAACGATTATTTTTTAGAGGTGTTTGGTCATTAAGCAGAAAATGTTCTAATCTATTGTCATCAACAATCTTTGGGATTACAGGCTGCTTGTCTTTACCTTGTATAACGGAAAGTAAATAGGAAGTATCTATCTCTTTATTTTTTTCGTTGGTCATAAATAAGTGGTAAATAGAGTATTCCCAAATATTCAGTGTCAAACTCAGATTAGAAATTTGAATACTGCAATCAGCAATTTGCTCCTCTGTTAAGGAATCTCTACGCTTTTGGTATTCAGTTCTTAAAACTGCTTTAGTGTTCAAATTGTTTTGATTTACGAAGTAAAATTAAGCATATTTGACCCTTCTATAGCAGAAAGAGTTTTTTCTAATGCTTAGAGAAAAACGTAACTTCGTTTTTATGGAACAACTACCCATTACAATTCAATTCAAAACACTACCTAGCGATCCTGGAGTCTATCAATATTTTGACAAAAATAATACAGTGATCTATGTGGGTAAAGCAAAAAACTTAAAACGCAGGGTAACTTCCTATTTTACCAAAGTACATGACAATGCCAAAACCCGAATTCTGGTAAAAAAAATTCACCGAATGGAGCATATCGTGGTTCCAACAGAGGTAGATGCTCTGCTACTAGAAAACAACCTGATCAAAAAATACCGACCCCGCTATAATATTCTTTTAAAAGATGACAAAACCTATCCTTGGATTTGCATCAAAAAAGAACCCTTCCCCCGGGTATTCAGTACACGAAAAGTGATCCGAGATGGTTCAGAATATTTTGGACCCTATCCCAACGTAAAAACAGTATATACTTTACTTGAACTTATCCGAGGACTCTATCCTATCCGAACATGTAATTATGATCTATCCAAAGAAAAAGTCCAAAAACGAACCTACAGGGTTTGTTTGGAATATCATATAGGCAATTGTCTAGCACCCTGTGAGGCAAAGGTTAGTGTTGAGGATTATGACCAAAATATTTCAGCAATTCGAGAAATTATAAAGGGAAATTTCCGTCAATCACTGGATCAGTTCAAATTCCAAATGCAAAAATACTCCTCAGATATGGAATTTGAAATGGCGCAGCAGATCAAGGAAAAAATGGAGTCACTTGAAAATTACCAAGCCAAATCAACAGTAGTCAACCCCAAAATCACCAATGTGGACGTTTTTACCATTGTCTCTGACGAAAGTTATGGTTATGTCAACTTTTTTCAAGTTGCTTTTGGTTCCATTATTCGTTCTAATACAGTAGAGATCAAGAAAAAACTGGAAGAAACTGACGCAGAGATATTATCCCTTGCCATTGTTGACTTACGACAACGTTTCAATTCAAAATCTGAAGAAATATACCTTACTTTCGAAGTTGATTTAGGCCCAAAAATCAAGGTTACAGTCCCAAAGCTGGGCGACAAAAAAAAGCTGGTTGAACTCTCCCTAAGAAATGCTAAGTTTTTCCGATTAGAACGTTTTAAACAAATGAAAATCGTGGATCCAGATCGTCATGTGAAAAGGTTAATGCGCCAAATGAAAACAGATCTCCGTCTAAAAGAGGAACCCCTTCACATTGAGTGTTTTGACAATTCCAATATTCAAGGCACGAATCCCACTGCAGCCTGCGTTGTTTTCAGAAACGGAAAACCTTTCAAAAAAGACTACCGCCACTTTAAAATTAAAACCGTAAAAGGGCCAGATGATTTTGCATCCATGCAAGAAGTCGTCCACCGCCGTTACAAACGACTATCCGATGAAGGAAAATCTCTCCCACAACTGATCATAATTGATGGAGGAAAGGGACAGCTTTCCTCTGCAGTGAAGAGCCTTGATCTTCTCGGTCTCAGGGGTCAAATTGCCATTATCGGTATCGCCAAAAGACTAGAAGAGATCTATTTTCCGGGAGACAGTATTCCAATTTATCTGGATAAAAAATCAGAGACCTTAAAAGTGATCCAGCAGTTAAGAAATGAAGCGCATCGATTTGGATTGAACCTTCACCGTAATATCCGCAGTAAAAATGCTCTGAAGTCCCCTTTGGATAGTGTAGAGGGTGTTGGCCCAAAAACTAAGGAACTTTTGCTCAAAGAATTTAAATCACTCAAAAGAATAAAATCTGCTTCAGAGAAGGAGATTATCATCCTGTTGGGAAATACAAAAGGATTGAAAATTTATGAAAAGTTGAAGGAACTTTAATTTTTGACTTTTTCTTAAACTTTAAAAAAAAGATTTTACAACGTTTTGCCTAATTTTACCAGTCGTTGACTTCTAAACCCTCTCATAGGGGTTTTAGCAACCCAAATAAATTCCTTTACAAAAAAGAATGAAAATATCAACTAGTTAATTTCGTTTTGATCAGATGAAACAAGTATTATTTCTTATAATGTCTAATCTGTTGGTTTTCGGCTTTGCTCAACCTAAACTAGTTAATGCTAATAAAGAAGTAGAACTTCCTTTTAAGGCAGGAGAATGGTTTAAATTTAGAATCCACTACGGTTTTTTCAATGCCAGCTATGCTACTTTGGAACTTACAAAAGATACACTCAATGGTACACCCGTTTTGCATGCCAAAGGCTATGGAACTACTACGGGGTTGTTACGATGGTTTTTTAAGGTAGAAGATCACTATGACACCTATTTTGATGAAAAAAAGATAATCCCTTACTGGTTTATCCGCGATATTTACGAGGGCGGATATACCAAAAATTTAGAGATCAATTTTGATCACAATCAAAATTTGGCCCATGTTAATAATCTAAAAAATAAAAAACAACAGACTTATAAAATTGCAGATAGTGCGCAGGACCTAATATCTGCTTTCTATTTCCTAAGGGCATTTTATCCGAGTAAGAAATTATTGCCCAATGAAACCTTTAGCATAAATATGTTTTTTGATTATGAAAATTATATTTTTAAGATGAAGTTCTTAGGCAAGGAAAGGATCAATACCAGATTTGGTAAAATACAATGTATGAAATTTAGGCCCTATGTTCAATCTGGAAGGGTGTTCAGGGAACAGGAAAGTGTTACCCTCTGGATCACAGATGATGGTAATAAAATTCCCATTCGATTACAGGCTGATTTAGCCATTGGCTCCATCAAAGTTGACTTGGAAGAATTTAAAAACTTGGTGGCTCCATTTGTAATACAATTTAATTAGACACTCTGATTGTTTATTAATCTTTGAATAACTTTTTCCTAAATACATTGGTATTCAGTGTGTAAAGCCAGAAATTTATATTAAATAAAAATATATACTAACAATTTTGTGTAAAGTTTTTACCATATTATATTTCTTAATAATTGTAGTTTTGTTTCCTTCCTGTGAGATCAAAAAACAAACTCCATTGATCGAGACCCCGGTTGCTAAAGTAAAGGTTAAACCAAAAAATATTAAATATGGCTTTGACTTGAATCAATTTAGAATTGTAAAGAAGAAAATCAGACGAGGAGATACTTTTGGCTCTATTCTTGAGGACAATGGTATTGACTACCCCGAAGTACATAACATACTAAAAGTTCTTAAAAATAAAGTGGGTGTCAAACGACTGGTAGTCGGAAAGCAATACAATCTATTATTTTCAAAAGACAGCATAGTGACCCCCAAAGCCTTTATCTACGAACCCCAAATTGACAGTTATACAGTTGTTCAACTCCGAGACAGTATTTATGGTAAAAAGGTGGTCAAGCCCATCAAAATCGTGACCAAGGAGGGAAATGGTCTGATCGAAAATTCGCTCTACGAAACTATGATCAGCAGCGGGTTAAATGACAAATTGACCTATTACCTTGCTGATGTATATGCGTGGAATATCGACTTTTACAGGCTTCATAAGGGTGATCGATTCAAAGTGATCTATACAGAGAAATTTATCGATGATACGGTATCCATTGGGATTGAACGCATAAAAGCTGCCATCTTTGAACATGCAGGAAAAGAGTTTTACGCCTTCGAGTTTCAACCTGATTCACTAAAAGGTATTGTTGAATATTTTAATGAAAAAGCTGAAAACCTGAGAAGAGCTTTTCTCAAGGCACCTGTAAAATTTGGCCCTGTTACTTCACGTTATAATCTCAAGCGTAGAATTGCTTATTATGGTAACCGCATTAAACCCCATCGCGGTACAGACTTTGCCGCTAGTGTAGGAACCCCCATATTGGCCACTGCCAATGGGGTAGTAGTTAAATCTTCCTACACCAGAGGTAATGGAAACTATGTAACCATCAAACACAACAACACCTACAGAACCCAATACCTTCACATGAAACGACGAAAAGTAAAAGCAGGGGAATGGGTTACCCAAGGACAGGTCATAGGTTGGGTTGGCATGACCGGCTATACTTCTGGACCACATGTGTGCTATCGATTCTGGAAAAATGGTAGACAAGTAGACCCATTTAGACAAAAACTCCCTGATGCAAAACCGATTTCTAAAAAATTAAAAATTAATTATTTAAATGCCATAGTCGATTTGAAAACCCAACTCGATTGCATATCCTTTAGCCAAGAATCGACATATATTAACTCAGCTTTAGCCCAATCAAACAGTGACATTAAATAAACACAACCCATTGTCCCTCAAATCATGGAAATTACTGGAATCTAACTTCCAAAAAAATGCTCAAAAAAAGATCACAGACTACTTTTCTGAGGATGCCGATCGCGTCAAAAAACTTTCTCTTCAGTGGGAATCTTTTTATGTGGATTACTCAAAAAATCTGCTCGATCATGAGACCTTGGATCTTCTCGTGGCTGTTGCCGAGGAATCCGGACTCAATCAAGCCATTAAGGCCTATTTTGAAGGTAAAAAGATTAACGAGACCGAAGACAGGGCCGTCCTTCATACTGCACTGAGACAGCTTAACCCCTCCTCAATTATGGTTGATGGTGAGGACATCACCCCAAAAATAGAAGAAGTCAAAAAACAAATGTATGATTTTGCCGACAGGGTAATCTCTGGTAACTGGAAAGGACACAGTGGAAAAGTTATTACACACGTGGTTAATATCGGAATTGGCGGTTCGGATTTAGGCCCTGCCATGGTAACCGAAGCACTTGAGTTTTATAGCAATCAGCTAAGGTTGACTTTTGTTTCCAACGTCGAAGGCGATCATGTGGGAGAATTGATCAAAAAAATTGATCCTGAAACAACACTTTTTGTAATTGTGTCAAAAAGTTTTACTACCCAAGAAACAATTAGTAATGCTAATACTATTAGAAAATGGTTTTTGAATCATGCACCTGTGTCTGCCATCGGTCAACATTTTGTTGCTGTTTCTACCAACTTGGAAAAGGTAACCGAATTTGGAATTGCAGCTGAAAATGTCTTCCCAATGAATGATTGGATTGGAGGGCGCTTTTCCTTATGGAGCAGCGTAGGACTATCGATCTGTTTATCCATAGGCCCAAAGAATTTTGAAGATTTACTTCAGGGTTCGGGAAAAATGGATGAGCATTTTCGCACTGCTGATTTTAAGGAAAACATGCCCGTCATTTTGGCAATGATTACTGTGTGGTATAATAACTTTTGGGAAGTAGAAACCGAGGCAATCATTCCCTATTCACAATACCTTAGAAACCTTCCCGCCTATCTTCAACAAGCTATCATGGAAAGCAACGGAAAAGGCGTCGACCAAAATGGCAAACCGGTAGATTATCAAACCGGTAATATTATTTGGGGAGCATCCGGAACCAACGCCCAGCATGCATTCTTCCAGTTAATGCATCAAGGTACCAAGATGATTCCTGCTGACTTTATTGGCTTTGCCAAACCCCTTCACCAAGGTAATGATCATCAGGATAAATTGGTGTCCAATTTTTTCGCGCAAACACAAGCACTAATGCAAGGTAAAAATGCTGAGACCGTAAGAGAGGAACTGACCCAGCAAGGAAAATCCCCGGAGGAAATCGAGGTACTACTCCCTTTTAAAGTTTTTGAAGGCAACCGCCCTTCCAACACCCTTTTTATTGAACAGCTCACCCCAGCTAACCTGGGTTCACTCATCGCCCTTTACGAACATAGAATTTTTGTTCAGGGGATCATCTGGAATATCTATAGCTACGACCAGTGGGGTGTGGAGTTGGGAAAGCAACTAGCCAACAATATCCTCCAAGATTTTGATAAAAAACAGATAGACCACCACGACCCCTCTACTCAAGGGTTGATCGAATTCTATAAAAGATTCAGAAACTAATTCGAGAATCTTAAATCTTTTAGTTTGAGTTGTAAGTGCTTATCCCCCCTGAATTCGTTTTCGTCCACTGTATACAAAATCTGAAAAAGATCCCTACTTTTAATTTTAATAATATGATTTGCCATCCCAAAACCAATTCCCGGTAAGGTCGAAGTTGAGTTATCTGTTACATCTAATTTTAGATGACTTTGATCTGTACCTATAACTTTTGATCCTCCTGCATCCAAACAGTCTTTCGTCAAAAATACAGGTCGCAAATTACCGGGTCCAAATGGAGCCATTTGTGCCATAATCCTGTAAAATTTTGGAGTGATTTTATCGAATGTCATTTCGAGGTCATATGAGCTGGTGGGAATAAGCTCCTCTGGTTTTATACTTTTAACCACAGCCAGTTCAAAAGCTTTTTTAAAAGAAAGGTATTCCTCGGGTCTTATCGTTAACCCTGCTGCGTAGCGGTGGCCTCCAAATTGAACAATGTGTTCCTTGCAGGTCTCTAAAATCTGATAGATATCAAATCCTTTAACGGAGCGAACAGAACCGGTATAATATTCTTCAGATGCAGTAAAAACAACCGTGGGTCGGTAATAGGTTTCAATTAAGCGAGAAGCTACAATTCCCAACACTCCTTTATGCCAGTCAGGTTGAAAAACAACCGTTGAATTGAGTTCTTCCTCTTGATTCTGTTCGATTTGATCCAATGCCTGTATAGTAATCTTTTGGTCTAATTCTTTTCGCTCACTATTGTATAACTCTATGGCTCTTGCCTGAGAGAGTGTCTCCTCCGGGTCTTCTGACAAAAGTAAAGCAACGGCATGACTCCCGTGCTTGATCCTCCCAGCTCCATTAATCCTTGGGGCAATTACAAATACCAAATCAGAAACGTTAATTTTTCTTTTGAGTTCTTTAATGAAAAAACGAATTCCCAGTCGGGGATTTTCTTGAATTTGTTGAATCCCAAAATAGGTGAATACTCTGTTCTCTCCTACCATAGGAACCATATCTGCTGCAATGGCCATAGCGACCAAATCCATATATGGAATGATTTGATCGACTGCCCCTCCCCGCTCCAGGGTGAGGGCATTGATGAGCTTGAACCCAATACCACAACCACATAAGTCTTTGAAAGGATAAGAACAATTAGCTTGTTTGGGGTTTAAAATAGCATAGGCCTCCGGAAGTGTTTTTCCAGGTAAATGGTGGTCACAGATAATAAAATCTATCCCCAGTTTTTGAGCATAAGAAACTTTATCCACTGCTTTGATTCCGCAATCCAAAGCTATAATCAGACTTACATTCTCTGCTTTGGCATGATCGATTCCTTTAATCGATATACCATAACCTTCGTCATATCGATCAGGGATGTAATAAATACAATCGGATTGGATTTCTTTTAAAAAGGAATATACCAAAGCAACGGCAGTAGTTCCGTCGACATCATAGTCCCCGTAAATCATAATTTTTTCACCCTTATTTATACCACGAAAAATACGATCCACTGCCTCTTTCATACCCAACATCTTGAATGGATCGTGAAAGTCTGAGAGCTCTGGTCTGAAAAAAGATTTAGCGGTTTCATAATCTTGAATACCTCTTTGAATTAAAAGACAAGCAATTTCGTGAGGAACTCCTATTTCGATCTGAAGTTGCTTTACTTTATCAATATTGGGTGGGGGTTTGGGGCTCCAGTGCATATTAATTATTTCTTTTGCGATCCAGCCACACAAATGACAAATTCCCCTTTAGGTGAATTAATATTAAAGTGATTCAATGCTTGCTCTAATGTACCTCTAAAAGTTTCTTCAAACATTTTTGAAAGCTCCCTAGAGACGGAGACCTGCCGGTCAAGACCAAAGATCTCGGAGAACTGGATAAGGGTTTTTATAAGCTTATGAGGTGATTCATAAAAAATAAGGGTTCGATTTTCGGCAGAAAGGTTTTCCAAGCGTTTGTTTCTACCCTTTTTGGGAGGTAAAAATCCTTCAAAAACAAAACGATCTAAAGCCAAACCACTTTGTACCAAAGCAGGAATTAAAGCAGTAGGTCCAGGTAAACAGGTAACTTTCAAGTTAAGGGTCAATGCTTCTCGAACCAAAAGAAAACCTGGGTCGGAAATACTGGGAGTCCCTGCATCAGAGATAAGAGCTATGCGCTTTCCAAGAGACAATTTTGAAATAAACTCAGCTAATTTTCTATGCTCATTGTGCATATGGAAAGCTTGCATTGGGGTTCTAATCTGATAATGATTCATTAGTTTACTACTTTTTCGGGTGTCCTCTGCCAATATTAAATCAACCTCTTTAAGAGTTGCTACTCCCCTGTAGGTCATGTCCCCCAAGTTACCTATTGGTGTCGGTACTAAAAAAAGTTCCCCCCCTTCTATTTTGTCGTTCATAAAATGAAAATACTATTGAAAATTATTCTCTACAATTTTCAAAAAACGAATTTCATATTGTTCTTTACCTTCCCATTGATTGTAATCAGGCTTGATCATTTCTGAAATAAATTTTTGTGCATGCTCCCATGTCTGAAGAGTGGCAATCTGAGAAATGGCACGGTGATATTCATTTGTATTTTGATCAAATAAATGTTTGATGAATGCCAATCGGTCATTCAAATCTATTTGAAGTCCTTTGGAAAATTTATCATTCAAGCTTTTCTTTATCTCCTTTTCAGTCACGGGAGTCTCTTTTTTCCGTTCGAAAGACAAGAGTTTACTGTTCTCTTTTAATAAATCTACCTCAGGGGTCTTTGTTTCAGCAATTTCCTTAATAATTTCCTTAGTGGTATCCACTATGGGGGGTAAATCTTCAATGTCATTAGAATTTTCACGTTTTGTTTCAGACTTTTGTTTGACTCTGATAAAATCCCCCACCTGATCTAAATTTTTTTCTAAGTTTTCCCTGAAATTATCTTTAAAACCATTTGTGTTTTTGATTAAAATCAAGCTTTCTAAAAGTAACAAAGTAGAGTCATAAACTTTTTGATAGTCATAAGGCTCTTCCATTTCCAGAATTTCTTCAGCAAGTTTTTTAAGTTTTTGATGGATTTTATTGGGCATAAATTTTACTATTGCAAAGTTTAGTTTTTAATACCTTTGTTTGACTGTAAATTACAAAATGTTTTTAGAAAATCCTTTAAACCATAAAGAACAATTTGGAAGGATCGAAGTGATCTGTGGATCAATGTTTTCGGGAAAAACAGAGGAGTTGATACGTCGTCTAAAACGCGCTCAGTTTGCCAATCAAAAAATTGAAATTTTTAAACCTGCCATTGACAGGAGATACGATGATCAGATGGTTACCTCACACGATTCGAATCAGATCCATTCGACCCCTGTGACTGCAGCGGCAAATATTCCCATTTTGGCCAACGAATGCCAGGTTGTTGGAATTGATGAGGCTCAATTTTTTGATGATGACATCGTTGAGGTTTGTAATAATTTGGCCAATCAAGGCATACGAGTAATTATTGCTGGACTGGATATGGATTATCAGGGAAAGCCTTTTGGACCAATGCCTGCATTGATGGCTACTGCCGAATATGTTACTAAGGTCCATGCCATTTGTACTCAAACTGGTAATTTAGCTCATTATAGTTATAGAAAATCAGATCAAAAGGATTTGGTCCTTTTGGGTGAAAAAGACGGTTATGAGCCCCTAAGTAGAGTAGCGTTTCATAAAGTTTTAAGTAAAGACAAAAAAAAGGAACCAAAAAAGAATGTTAAAAAGAAAAGATCTTGACTTTCCTTGAAATTGATTTAGAAAAGTTAGAATACAACTATCATTCTCTGAGAAATAGATTGAGTCCCAATACCAAAATGATAGGGGTCATTAAAGCCAATGCCTATGGAGCTATCTGTGGGCCCATCTCAGAAAAATTAATAGAATTAGGAGTAGAGGCCTTAGCCGTCGCTTATACAGAAGAAGGCATCCAATTGAGAAAATTAGGAATTATTGCTCCCATTTTAGTGTTTTATCCGCAAGAAGAACGTTTTACAGATATTATCCGCCATGAACTTGAGCCTGTAATATATAGTAAAAGGAGTTTTAAGAAGTTTAAGACAGCCGTAGAGGAGGAAAAAAAATCAGCTTACCCCATTCACATAAAGTACAACACAGGTTTGAATCGCATTGGGTTTCACCCTGATGAAGGAGACTGGGTTTTGCAACAATTAGGAACATCTTATTTTAAAGTAAAGTCCGTCTATACTCATCTGGGTCAATCAGAAGCTTCAAAACCGGACAAGCCGACAGAGAATCAAATTTCCCTATTTAAGCAAATAATGATGAAACACGAGCGGGTAGCAGGGCAAAAGACCGATTATCACCTCTTGAATACCTCGGGGCTATTCAACTACCCCGAATATCATTTGGATTGGGTAAGAGTTGGTATAGGATTGTACGGGTTTGCCAATCACCCTAAGTGGAATGAGACCCTCCAACCAATTGCTCAACTTAAAACAAAAATTACACAAATTCACCAGATTAATTCGGGAGAAACTGTTGGTTACAATTGTGGATGGAAAGCGACAAAAAATACTCGTGTTGCGGTTTTACCCATTGGACATGCAGATGGTTTCTTAAGACAATACGGGCATGGTAATAGCTGGGTAATGATCAATGGACAGAAAGCATATGTTGTGGGCAATGTTTGCATGGATATGATCATGGTAGACATTAGAGATATTCCCTGTTGCGAAAAAAGTGAAGTAGTGGTTATAGGAGCGGGAGCAAGAGCAGATGAGATAGCAAAAAATGCCGGAACCATTTCCTATGAGTTACTTTCAGCTTTAGGAAACCGAATAACAAGAGTATTAAAAACTAAATAAATGGTGTTATAAATCAAACAGTTTGCTAAGTTTTTGAAAAAAAAACCTTTGAACTTGTACGCTTAGGCATAAAGCTTATTTTTGCGAGGAATTTAAATCATGAAACCCTTATTAAATAGATTTAAACAACTAAGATAAATTCCTTGATAAAAACAACTATATACAGGTTGATGAACTTCAATTTAAACATATGAAATTAGCAGTTGTAGGTGCGACAGGGATGGTTGGAGAGGTTATGCTCCAGGTTCTGTCAGAGAGAAATTTCCCATATACGGAATTGATTCCAGTAGCTTCAAAAAAATCTGTGGGGAAAAAAGTCTTTTGTGGTGGTAAATCCCACGAAGTGGTTGGTTTGGAAACTGCAGTTTCTTGCAAACCCGATATAGCTTTGTTCTCTGCTGGTGGATCGATATCGTTGGAATGGGCGCCAAAGTTTGCCGACTCAGGAGCTGTTGTGATTGATAACTCCTCTGCCTGGCGGATGGACTCCTCCAAAAAATTGATCATCCCAGAGATAAATGCTAACAAATTAACCGCTTCAGACAAAATCATTGCCAATCCCAACTGCTCTACCATTCAAATGTTGGTAGCATTGGCTCCTTTACAAGAAAATTACGGAATTGAACGCATTGTGGTATCGACCTATCAGTCAATTACAGGCACTGGAGTCAAGGCAGTACAACAGTTGGAAAATGAATACAAAAGTAAAATAGGCGAAATGGCTTACCCTTATCCCATCCATCGCAATGCACTGCCCCACTGTGATGTTTTTATGGACAATGGCTATACCAAAGAGGAGATGAAATTGGTTAATGAAACTCATAAGATTCTCGACGATCTATCGATAAGGATCACTGCAACTGCAATCAGAATTCCAGTGGTAGGAGGACATAGTGAGTCAATCAATGTACAGTTGAAAAAAGATTTCGAATTAGAAACAATCAGAAAGCTATTAAATGAAAGCCCCGGCGTGGTTGTTCAAGACAATCCCGAAAACAATGTTTATCCTATGCCAATTTATGTGGCTGGTAAAAATGAGGTATTTGTAGGTAGAATCAGAAAAGATGAATCCCAGAAGAAAACACTCAACCTCTGGGTGGTTGCAGACAACCTCAGAAAAGGAGCTGCTACAAATACCATTCAAATTGCTGAGTATATTGTCAAAGAGAATCTGATTTAATAATTTAATATCCCATTTAAAGAACTAATTAAGAAATGACAAATTATAGAGTAACAATTAACGTTACAAAAAATTAGGTATTTAGAATTAGGAAAGAAAAAAGCTACATATCCTCTATCGAAAAAATCTCCATAAATTTGGTGGTATAGTTTCCAGAAATATAATCAGGGTGATCCATGAGTTTACGATGAAAAGGAATTGTGGTTTTTATCCCTTCAATTACGAACTCATCCAAAGCACGTCTCATCTTATTGATAGCCTCCTCTCGGGTCTGGGCTGTTGTAATCAACTTGGCAATCATAGAATCATAGTGAGATGGTATGATGTAGCCTCCATAAACATGGGTGTCTAATCTGACTCCATGCCCACCTGGAAAGTGAAGAGTAGATATTCTACCAGGACTGGGTCTAAAATCATTAAAAGGGTCCTCAGCATTGATTCTACACTCAATTGAGTGCATACCGGGTAAATAATTCTCTCCCGATATAGCTACCCCAGCAGCGACCATAATCTGCTCCCTTATTAGATCAAAGTTGATTACTTGTTCTGTTATAGGATGCTCTACTTGGATACGTGTGTTCATCTCCATAAAGTAGAAATTACGATGTTTATCAACCAAAAACTCTATGGTTCCTGCTCCTTCATATTTAATGAACTCAGCGGCCTTGACAGCCGCTGCTCCCATCTCATCTCTCAACTCTGGGGTCATAAAAGGGGATGGGGTTTCCTCGGTCAACTTTTGATGTCTTCTTTGAATGGAGCAGTCGCGTTCAGATAAGTGACAGGCTTTGCCATTGGAATCCCCAACAATTTGAATTTCAATATGACGTGGTTCTTCAATAAGTTTTTCCATATACATACCATCGTTTCCAAAAGATGCGGCGGCTTCTTGTCGAGCGCTATCCCAAGCTTTCTTAAGATCTTCTTCTTTCCATACAGCGCGCATACCTTTGCCTCCTCCACCAGCAGTAGCTTTTAACATTACCGGATATCCTATTTTTTTAGCTATTTTTTTTGTTTGATCAAAAGATTCCAATATACCTTCGGATCCAGGTATGGTTGGAACTCCTGCTGCCTTCATTGTTGCCTTTGCGGTGGCCTTGTCTCCCATTTTTTCAATCATCTCGGAAGAAGCACCAATAAATTTGATCCCATGTTCTTTACAAATTTTTGAAAATTTAGCATTTTCAGACAAAAATCCATAACCCGGATGGATGGCATCGGCATTACAAATTTCTGCAGCGGCCATGATGTTGGCCATCTTCAAATAGGACTCAGAGCTAGGTGGAGGGCCAATACACACTGCCTCATCGGCAAAACGTACATGAAGACTTTCTTGGTCGGCAGTTGAGTAAACCGCAACAGTTTTTATCCCCATCTCTTTACAAGTCCTGATCAATCGCATGGCAATTTCACCACGATTGGCAATTAGAATCTTTTTAAACATTAGTAAAAAAGTTTAAACCGGTTCAACTAAAAAG
>JAYPMF010000043.1:7852-15561 GCA_038129785.1 Flavobacteriaceae bacterium | reverse complement strand
TCTCTTTGTTGCTAAGTACATTTACTTCTTGGTTCTTGTTTGATTCGTCAAAATAAGATTGTTCTTGATACATTTTTTGGTTATTCTTGTGTATTTCGTCAAATTTAAAATTGTTTTGTTTTTTGGTTTGATCAGAAAATATAAAGGGCTGGACTTGCTAATAGAGGCATTTTCCCAATCACCGCTAAATGATTCGGGTGTAATACTGGCCATAGTAGGCGAGGCATATGAACCCTCTGAAAAATACACCCAGCTCATCCAAAAATACAAGCTTAGCGAGCGAGTAATTTGCGATTTTAACTATGCCAACACCCAAAAAGCCACCTTAGTTTTTTGCGCCTCTGATGTCATAGCTCAAACCTATGTTAGTGCTACTCAAAGTGGGGTAACCCCCTTAGCCTACCATTACAAAACTCCTCTTTTGGTATCCGACCTTCCAGGCCTTAAAACCCCTATATTGGAAGATCATACCGGAATGGTTACTAAAATCGACCCTAAAAAAATAGCAGAGAGTATACAAAAAATACTCCGTGATGAGATACGATCGAACTTTCAGGAATCTTTTAAAAAAGTAGAAAAAAAATACAGTTGGAAATCTTTTGGGCAATCCTTAATGGACTTTATGGGTAACCTACAATGAGTATAGTGCAGTAAAATTTGTATTTTTATAAAAACAACCTCATGAGAATCCTATCCATTCTAATTTCTCTTTTGGTCTTAAGTTCTTGCAATACCAAAGTAGAATCCAAAACTAGTAATCCGCCCAATGTAGTTATTGTATTTACGGACGATCAGGGCTATCAAGATTTGGGTAGCTTTGGATCACCCAATATCAGTACTCCACATTTGGATCAAATGGCTAAAGAAGGACTTAAACTCACTAATTTTTATGCCGCACAAGCGGTATGTTCCGCATCGAGAGCAGCTCTGCTGACGGGTTGTTACCCCAATCGAATTGGGATAGCCGGTGCCTTATTTCCACATCACAAAATAGGAATCAATTCACAGGAAACAACCTTGGCAGAAATGTTAAAAGCGCAAGGTTATAAAACCGCGATCTTTGGAAAATGGCATCTGGGACACCACCCAGAATTTCTACCCATGAATCATGGATTTGATGAATTTATTGGGATACCTTATTCCAATGATATGTGGCCCGTTGATTATGAAGGAAACCAAGTGCCTCCGGATCATCCTTTTGCAAAAAAATACCCACAACTGCCATTTTTTAAAAACTTTGAAGTGGTCAAAGAAATCAGAACACTGGAAGACCAAGGACAGTTGACTACTGAACTGACCAATGCTGCCTTGGATTTTATCGAGCGAAACAAAGAAAATCCATTCTTTCTATACGTTCCACATCCCATGCCTCATACCCCTATTGCGGTCTCTGAGAAATTTAAGGGAAAAAGTGAGCAGGGGCTATACGGGGATGTCATTATGGAAATTGATTGGTCCGTAGGACAGATCATGAATAAACTAAAAGAACATCAACTCCACGAAAACACCTTATTCATTTTTACAAGCGATAATGGACCTTGGTTGAGTTTTGGTAATCATGCTGGTAGTGCATTGCCCTTGAGGGAAGGAAAAGGTACCGCTTGGGAGGGAGGACAAAGAGAACCATGTGTGGTATATTATCCCAAAGGAATTAAAGGGGGAAGAACCATAGAGACACCCATGATGGCCATCGATATATTACCCACCATTGCAGAGATCACTGGAACAGATCTACCCGAGAATAAAATTGACGGTAAAAGTGCGTGGGATATCTGGACAGGTAAAACAGACCAAACGCAACACCAAGCTTTTTTCTTCTACTATAAATCCAATGAATTACATGGCGTACGATACAAGGATTGGAAACTCTATTTTCCCCATACCTATCGATCACTCAATGGAAAACAGGGAGGTCAAGATGGTAACCAAACCAAATATGAAATGAATCGGGTTGAAAAAGTTGAACTTTATAATCTAAAAATGGACATCAGCGAATCCAATGACGTGGCTGAACGTTATCCTGAGGTAGTCGAAAAAATAAAAACCCTTGCAGACAAAATGCGGACTAAACTGGGCGACAAACTTTATAATATTGAAGGGGCTGAAAATAGGCCTGTAGGAAGAATTAATTGACTATAAAAAAATGAAAGCCATGTATCTACTGATAAGTTTGATGCTAATGAACACATGCCAGATAGGGGCTCCTGAGCCAAATAATCGCTCTACAGCGGTTTGGAGTCCCGATGAAAATTTTCAAAAAAAAGCCAAAGCCTACTTTGCTTCCGGTTGCTTCTGGTGTGTAGAATCCGTTTACGAAAGCTTAAAAGGGGTTGAGGAGGTCTATTCCGGCTATGCCGGAGGAAAAACCAAAAACCCCACCTATTACCAAGTTATCTCCGGCAGAACAGGTCATGCTGAGACAGTAGAGGTGATCTATGACTCTAATTTAATCAATTTTGCCACCCTTGTAGATGTTTTTTTTGATTCCCATGACCCTACCCTTCTCAACCAACAAGGGCCCGACCGAGGAACGCATTACCGATCCATAGCCTTTTATCAAAACCATGATGAGAAGAAAATCATTGAAGACCACATTTCTAATCTAAAGGAAGCAAAAGTCTTCCAACAAAAAATAGTGACAGAGGTCAAACCGCTATCGAAGTTTTACTATGCGGAAAACTACCATCAAGACTATGAAAAGAACAACCCAAATGATCTTTATATATTAAATGTTTCCAAGCCGCGACTGAATAAATTCAAAGCCAAATCACCTGAATTACTAAAAAAAGAAGAGCATTGATATTATACCAAAGACCTACCATTGAACCTTCTCCAAATAAAGTAAAATACCATTCCAACAAAAGAACCGAAGGCCATACCTGAGATCACATCCAAAGGATAATGGACTCCAATATAAATTCTACTGTAGGCTACCAAAAAAGCTATAAACAATAATAAAAAGGGCAATCTATTGTATTTGTTCCGAAAAATAATCGAAAAGAAAACAGCTAATGCAAAGGAATTGGAAGCATGACCCGAAAAGTATCCATACCGTCCCCCACAAGAAGATTTAACAAGCCTTACCATGTGTTTTAAGCTGGGTTCATAACATGGACGCAAACGCTCAAAACTAATTTTGAAAAGATTGGTAACCTGATCCGTTACTAAAATTAAAAGGACTACAAATCCCAGTAAAATTAAAAAAGATTTTAGCCCTGATTGTTTGAAGTATATAATAACTAAAAATATATAAAGGATAATATTTGTAGCCTTATGGGTCATAAGCATCCAAAAAACATCGAAGGTTCTGGATCCCATTTGATTGAGAAAAAGGAATAATTCTTGATCTAAGGCAATAAGTTCTTCCAAGGCTAATCAAAATTTTCCATTTCTTCATCGTAGAAATCCAACGCCTGCTCAATAAGATGAGTAGTCTGATACTCCAATTCCTTCCTATCCTCTTTTTCAAACTCCTCCATCCAGTGGACTTCGTCATTTAATACATTGAGAAAAAATCGAGGATACTCGGTATGAACGATGAAAATAGCCTCCTCTAACTCCGAGCTGTCTGCAATTAAAAACTTTGGTAAATTCGTCATTTACTATCGATTAAAGAAACTAATTTTTGCGAAAGATACTGAAATCTGATAACCAGCAACATTGCCGAGAGTAATAATCCCGTTAATAGTCCTATCCAAATTCCAGAAGTGGACCAATCCGTTTTTAAACCCAAATAGTAGGAAATGGGAAAACCAATGATTCCATAGGAGAAAAAGATAAGTAGTGCAGGAATGATAACATCTTGAATGCCTCTTAAAGCTCCCAGAACAACAGCCTGAACTCCATCAGCAATTTGAAAAAAAGCAGCAATCAAGACCAAATTCGATGCAATTTCGACAACCTCAAAAACATCATTAGAAATCTCAGACGAATTTCCATTGAGATACAACCAAGGCAGAAAGTCATGGGTGGCAATAAAAAATAAAGCAAAGAAAGAACTCAACAACATGATTAGTAAAAAAATAGAAATCGCTACCCTTCTTAGGGTTATAAAATCACTGCGGCCCTTTTCATTTCCAACCCTTATCATGGCCGTTACCCCCAAACCTAAAGCAACCATATAAGTCATAGAAGTTAAATTAAGTACAATCTGATTGGCCGCCTGATGATTTTTTCCCAATAATCCCGACATCCAAATGGCCGAGGTGAAAAAAGTAACCTCAAAAAACATTTGTAAAGCTGAGGGTAAGCCTAGAAAAATAATTCTCTTAAACAATACTTTTTTTAGCTTCACTCTAAAAAGTCTTCGATTGTATCTCCTAAAACTCTTTTTTTTCTTAACATTGAGAGCCATAAATAATACCATAACCCAACGTGAGAACAATGTTCCAATGGCAGCGCCTTCAACACCCAATTGAGGAAAACCATAGAGTCCAAAAATCAAAAGGTAATTCAACAAAACGTTGATCACATTACCTATTAAAGTCGCATACATGGCCAAGCGGGTCTGAAATAATCCCTCAGCAAATTGTCTTAGACCTTGAAAACCAACCAAAGGTACCAGGGATAGGGCTACCCAAAAAAGATAAGGCTCGGCCAAGTCAACTACCTCTATAGGTTGACCAATTTGAGATAATAGTGGTTGCGCCCATAGAACCAAAAAGGCTAAAACTAGTCCTAATCCAAAGCACAAAATCAAACCGTGGACAAATATGTCCCTTAAGTTGTTATGATTTTTTGCTCCATAGGACTGTGCAATCATGGGAGTGATGGCGGTAGAAAATCCTATACCTATTGACATGGCCACAAAAACAAAACTGTTTCCCAATGATACAGCAGCCAATTCTGCTGTTCCCAATTGACCTACCATGATATTGTCGATCAGCTGGACAACGGTATGTCCTAACATACCAACTATGACTGGATAAGCCAATTTCAAGTTGGTACCAAATTCTCTCGAATAAGTGATAAAACTCATTGAAAATTAGCAGGAAAAACTAATGTAATCATTCAAGGCCCAATTGATCCGTAAGGTATACCAAAGTCGCCATCGTAGCGGCTCCTAACTCCAGTTCTCTCTTGTTTATTTGATCAAAAGTATCCATCTCAGAGTGATGATGAATAAAATACCTTTGTGAGTCAGTTTTCAAACCTGCCAACACTTTCGCATTCCCTTTGAGTAAACTCACATCTGCGCCACTTCCATTCCTTTCAAATAAATGAATATAATAGGGTAGAAAATAGGGTCTCCAAGACAAGATTTTATTAAAATAATGATCTTCCGTGTCAAAATTAAATCCTCTTGGAGTAAAGCCTCCAGCATCAGACTCCAACGCTAGTAGGTGTTCTTCATTATTTTTTTTAACGTTTTTACTATATGTCTTGGCTCCCTTCAATCCATTTTCTTCATTGGCAAACAATACCAGACGAATTGTGTTTTTTGGTCGAAAATCTTTTAGACTTATCAATCGCATAACTTCCATAGACTGAACTACCCCTGCACCATCATCGTGTGCACCATCTCCCAGATCCCATGAATCCAAATGAGCGCCAACCAAAATAATTTTATCCGGTGTTTCCTCACCATTGATTTGTGCAATGACGTTGTAGGATTTTACCTCCGGATAATTCTTGCAATTTTGTTTAATAAAAAAACGTAATTTAGGATTCAAGGCAATCATAGAGCTAAGTAAATCAGCATCATTAGTACTAATAGCAGCAGCGGGAATTCTTTTGTTGATTGGTAAATCATCATAGCTCATTACTCCCGTGTGAGGATAGTCATCCAATCTAAAATTCATTGATCGCACAATTACCGCTGAAGCACCATATTTGGCAGCTTCGGCAGCTCCACTGTATCTTTGATCTACAGCACCACTATACGCCTTAAAAGTATTGATCAGGTCTGCCTGCATGGAACGATTAAAAAAAACAATCTTGCCTTTTATTTTTTCTTTACCCAATTTTGCCAAGTCATCCAAATGTTTCACTTCGACCACATTTGCTCTGATGCCAATAGAGGGAGTAGCAATTGAACCCCCCAAAGCACAAATATTTACATTGATTGTGTTTCCAGGACTTGATTCAATATTGGCATATTCAAAAGTGCCTCTGACCCATTTGGGAACCATAACAGCTTGTAACCAAACAGAATCCAATGGTAGTACATCGAGTTCCTCTTTTGCCCATTTTATGGCGCTCTCCATATTCAGGGAGCCTGACAAGCGACCACCTATTTGATTGGTGAGATGATCGAGCCAATCATAACTTTTTCCTTCGATAAGTGCTTTTCTGTATATTTTGCTAATCTGTATATTAATATCCTCTTCATTTTGAGCGTTTAAAATAATACTTGTACACATAAATATGAACCAAAGTTTTTTCATAGTTTATCAAAGTTTTGACTTAGAGGCAAATTGTTGTATATCATGAACAGTAACTGGATCAGATCCAAGTATCAATAATCTTTCAACGACATTTCTTAGCTCTCTTATATTTCCAGTCCATGGGTAATCCATCAATCGTTCAATAGCACTCTTGGAGAAAGTTTTGGGATCTAATCCTTGTTCAGCTCTGAGGTTTTGGACAAAATAATCCACCAAAAGCGGAATATCATTTTTTCTTTCTTTAAGTGAGGGAACTTTTATTAGAATAACAGCCAAACGATGATAAAGATCCTCTCGAAATTTACCCTCTTCAATTTCCTTAATTAATTGTTTGTTTGTGGCAGCAATGACTCGTACATCTACCTTAATATCTTTGTCTCCACCAACTCTCTGTATCCTGTTTTCCTGGAGAGCTCTCAACACTTTTGCCTGAGCGGCTAGACTCATGTCAGCTACTTCATCCAAAAACAATGTGCCTCCATTGGCAATTTCAAACTTACCTGGGCGATCTTTAATGGCGGAAGTGAAAGCACCTTTGATATGACCAAAAAGTTCACTTTCAATCAATTCGGAAGGTATAGCGGCGCAATTCACCTCAACAAATGGGGAATCTGATCGATTACTTTTTTGATGCAAATGGTGAGCTACTAGTTCCTTACCGGTACCATTTTCGCCGGTAATCAAAACTCGGGCATCAGTTGGAGCAACCTTATCAATCAAATTATGAATTTCATCGATCTGCAGTGAGTCACCCACAATCTCATACTTTTTAGCGATTCGCTTTTTGAGGTTTTTATTCTCAAGAACCAAATTTTTGATTTGCAACGCATTTCTTACAGCGGTTAGTAATCGATTTAAATCAGGAGGTTTAGAAATAAAATCATGGGCTCCTAATTTCATGGCCTCTACAGCGGTAGAAACATTTCCATGGCCAGTCAACATTATAAATGGCACGTTGACACTGCTTTCTCTGGCTTTTTGCAAAACCTCAATACCATCCATTTTTGGCATCTTAATATCGCACAACACCAGATCAAAATCTTCTTTTTTCAGTCTATTAAGACCCAATTTTCCATCTTCACATTCCGTGATTTCATAATCCTTATTTTCTTCCTCTAAAATACGAATCAGTACCCTTCTAATAGGCTCCTCGTCTTCAATCAATAAGATTTTTTTCATTTTGTAGTAGAGTTATTATTTTTAAGGGTAACTACCCTCTGAGGGAATGGTATTTCAATATTGACAGCCTTTAATTTTTCAAATATTTTAAATCTGAGATCGCTCTTGACTATGTTGGCCTCAAAGCTTTTATTCATTGAGAAG
>JAYPMF010000043.1:0-7842 GCA_038129785.1 Flavobacteriaceae bacterium | reverse complement strand
CAACGCACTGTCTCCAAAGTCCTCGAAAAGCAAAAAAGGTTCGGGTTTCTTCAAGATATTGGTGTGAGCATTGGTGATCTCAATCACTATCTGCTCTAATAATATAACATCTGTATCATAGGAAACCCCAAAATGGATAGACTCTTTTGTTAAAGTCCCATTTTCTGTCCAATTGTAAAGAATTGAAGTCAAAAATTTATGATTGGGTATGATCAGTACCTTATTGTCACGGGTTACGGCTCGTGTGGTTCGCAACATAATATTTTCAACTCTTCCTACCTGACCGTCAATTTGAATTATATCTCCAACATGAACAGTTTGATCAGCTAAAATAGAGATGCCCGAAAAAACATCTTGAATTAAGGTCTGTAAGGCTAAACCAACCCCAACCAAAAGTGCAGCAGACGCAGCAAAAATAGTACTTACCTTTACCCCTACATTGTCCAGTGTAATCAAGATTACGATCAAATAAACCAAGTAGTTGAAAAAAGTTAAAATCCCCCTAAACTTCAGTTTAGCATCATCATTCAGAGTTTTAAAAACAATACGACGAAATATCCTTAGAAATAAGTAGGTAAGAAAAAAAACCGCAATAATGATCAATATGGACTTGGGAGTAAGCACTATATCGGTGCCAAACATGAACTCGTAATTAAAAAAATCTATTATTTTCTGCATGCCATTAAAACAATACTAAGATAATACAAAAACAAAACCCACCCTTATTTCTAAGGATGGGAAAAAATTGCTATGAAAAAGAAATAACACTAAAAATTAGTGTTTTTCAAATATATATATTTTTTCTTACATCAAGTTTTATTAGGCGAACATATCCTTAACCTTTTCAAAAAATGATTTGTCGGACTTATCGGGATTAGGTACAAAATTTTCATCTTCCAGCATTTTTTGAAAAAATTGCTTTTGTTCCTTGTTGAGTGTTTTGGGGGTCCAAACATTAACATGAACTAATAGATCTCCTCTTCCGTATCCACTCAAATCTGGAACTCCTTTACCTCTGAGCCTCAAAGTTTTTCCGGATTGTATTCCCGATTCAAGTTTTATTCTAACCTTTCCCTCTAATAAATTGATTTCTTTAGATACGCCCAAAGCTGCATGTGCTATACTGATGTACAAATCAAAGTGCAAGTGGTTTCCCTCACGAACAAAATTTTCATCGGCTTTCTCCTCGATTAAAACCAGCAAATCACCGGAAATGCCATTACCTATTGCCTCATTTCCCTTTCCTGTCACCTTCAGTTGCATACCGTCTTCCACTCCGGCGGGGATTTTAATCGAAACTGTTTCTTCATGCTGTACCATTCCATTGGAATCACTTCCCGAAGGTCGATTTGAGATAGTTTGTCCGCCTCCGTTACACTTTGGACAAGTCGAAGCACTTTGCATCCTTCCCAAAATGGTATTGGTAACGCGCATTACTTGACCTCTTCCTTTGCATGTTCCACACTCTGAATAACTGACCCCAGCAGCTTGCACTTTTCTTCTGACTTTCACTTTCTTCTCCACACCATTTACCACTTCTGTTAAACTGAGCTGTACCCTAATTCTGAGATTACTTCCTTTTCCTTTGGGTTGGGATTGACCAAATCCCCCAAAACCTCCACCACCGAAAGCACTACCAAAAATGTCTCCAAACTGGCTGAAAATATCATCCATGTTCATACCGCCACCACCAAAACCACCAGATTCAAATGCCGAATGCCCAAACTGATCGTATTGAGATTTTTTTTGAGGGTCACTCAGGATCTCATAAGCTTGGGCTGCTTTTTTGAAATTGGCTTCAGCCTTTTTGTCACCAGGATTTTTATCAGGATGAAATTCAATGGCTTTTTTACGATAAGCCTTTTTAATTTCACTTGCTGAAGCTCCTTTTGATATGCCTAATATTTCGTAATAATCTTCTTTCATATGATTTATTGTCCTACTACAACCTTGGGAAATCTAATGATCTTATCTCCCAATTGATAACCTTTTACGGTTATATCAATTATTTTTCCCTTTTGGGATTCATCTGTTGCAGGAATGAGTGTAATTGCCTCATGGATTTCAGCATCAAATGTATCTCCAACATTAGTTTCTGTCACATTTAAACCATTACTTTTCAATACATCTGTTAGTTTGTTTTTTATCAATACAAAACCCTTAATTAATTCTTCATGCTCTTTAGGAGTTTGATCAATCGCCCTTTCAAAATCATCTAAAATAGGCAATATTGCTGTGATAACCTCTTGACCCGCAGTTTTAAAAAGTTCTATTCTCTCTCTGGCGGTTCTTTTTTTAAAATTTTCAAACTCAGCAAATAATCTAAGATATTTGTCTTTCTCCTGATTTAGATTTTCATTCAACTCCTTCAGCTTTTTTGAAGTGTCTGCTTTACTACTTTTTTTTTCAATAGAGGATTTCCTTACTTTAGCTTTGGATTTTGATGGTTTTTCTGCCATTTTGTTTAATTTAAAGAGATTACTTCAAAATTATTGCCAACCGAGATTTTTTGCCAAAATGTCATCCCTTTTTACCAAATAAGTCTTTTAAAGTCTCCTGCAAAAAAGGGAATTGGAATTTAAATCCTTTTGACAAAATCAATTGGGCACTTACATTTTGGCTTCCCAAAATCAAAATAGAACGTCTTCCCATGAACATTTTCATTAAAAACCCAGGAATATTTGGTAAAAAAACAGGACGCCCCAAAACCTTCCCTATTGTTTTTATCATGTCTCTTTGCGAAACGGGATTCGGAGCAACAGCATTATAAGTCCCTTCCCAACCATGATCAGCGGCCGTTAAAAATAATCTCGATAGATCTTTAACATGAATCCAACTCTGCCACTGTTTCCCTGAGGCAAATGCAGTACCCGAAAAAAGTTTTACGGGCAGGGTTAATTTAGACAACAGACCATCACCATTGGCCAATACCAAGCCGATTCTCAGAATCGATAAATGTTGGGTGTAATCAAACATTTCATTTGACTTCTCCTCCCAGGCTGTGGTGACTTTTTGTAAAAAATTCTCCTGTACTAAGGGACTGTCTTCCTGATAAACCTCATCCAAACTATTGGGATAAATACCTATGGCTCCGGCGCAAACAATACTTTTCATTTTTATTTTTTGCTTTGCCAATATCTCTATTAGTAATTGTGAACTGTTAACCCTACTTTCTAAAATTTCTTTTTTATTCTTAGAAGTCCATGGTTTTGAGATACTTGCACCAGCCAGATGGATCAATGTATCGACACCTTCAATGCAACGACTGTCTATTTCACCTCGTTTGGGATTCCAATAAAACCCTTTGATTGCATCCGAGAAGGTCAGTTTTTGCTTTCGAGTCGTTAAATAATGGATCGGGATTTTTCGTTCTTTAGCAATGGCAATGATGTTTTTACCGATCAATCCTGTAGCACCGGTTATTAATAATTTCATTTTTAATTTTTTTCAAAAATAAACTAAACCCCTTTTACAGCTCTTAACATTTCGCGTTTTCCAGGAGGCCCTTCTAATCGCTCTAACACAAAACCTATTTTTTCTAAGCTTCTTCTCACTGCCCCCTTAGCACAATAGCTCACCCAAATCCCACCTGGATTGAGCAGGTCATAACATTTTTGAAGGGCTTTTTCTTGCCACATCTCAGATTGGGCGTGGTAACCAAATGCATCGTAAAACAACACATCAAAACTTTGAACAAGCGCCATATTTAAAAAATCTTCTTTTATTTTTGTAAAGGAAAAATCGTATTGGGAAAGCATTTGATTCCACTCTAACTTATGCAATTGATCAAAAAAATGATGGTGCTCTTCAGCCGGTAGAGAAACTTTCATATTTAGAGATCGGATTTCTTTGTGTGGTAAAGGATATTTTTCAATAGAAAAATATTCACATGATATCTTGTGATTTATAGAAAACACATAGCTGAGATAGACATTGAGTCCGGTTCCCATTCCCATCTCAAAAACTTTCAGTTTTTTTTGATTGTTTTGATCCAACCAATGCCCCAAACCTCTTTTGATGTAAACATAATCTGATTCTGTGACAGCACCGTGTTTTGAGTGATAGGTTTCATTTAATTCACTGATATATAGGGAGGGAGATCCATCCCCTGTAATAATTACTTTTTTTTGCATTTATTTGATCACATTATTCTTATTACTTTGATTTTTCATTTATATGATAATCAATTTTAAAGTTTAAAAAAAACAAACAGAATTCAAGGCGTGTGGGGTAAAAAAGCGGACACAGATTTAAATAATTAAAACTAAAAAAAGTAATTTTAACAATATTTTTTTAAACAAAAATGAAAATAGAAAAAACTTCGGCTTCAAAGTTAGCTCATGTGAATTTTGAAAATTTGACCTTTGGGTCTGTTTTTACAGACCACATGTTTGTATGCAAATACAAAGATAATAAATGGCATACGCCCGAAGTTATCCCTTATCAACCCCTATCATTTGAACCATCTATGAGTGTCCTTCATTATGGCCAAGCGGTTTTTGAGGGCATGAAAGCCTACAAAGACGATCAAGGTAAAGTCTGGCTTTTTAGACCGGATCAAAATTTTAAACGAATCAATCGCTCTGCTAAAAGACTTCAGATTCCAGAATTCCCTGAAGAATATTTTTTTGAGGGCTTAAAATCACTATTAGAGATAGATGAGGAATGGATCAAGCCGGGTATTGGAAATTCATTGTACATCCGTCCTTTTGTTTTTTCCAGTCAAGCGTGTGTTCAAGCCTCTCCATCCAGTGAGTATACTTTCATTATCATTTGCTGCCCTGTTAAAGCCTATTACGGAGGTGAGGTTAATGTATTGATCGCAGAGGAGTTTAGTAGAGCTGCAGATGGGGGTATAGGTTACACTAAAGCGGCAGGAAATTATGGTGCCCAATTCCACCCTACAGCTTTGGCCCAAGAGAAGGGGTATCAACAAATTGTATGGACCGATGCCAAATCACATGAATATCTGGAAGAAGCCGGAACCATGAATATTTTCTTCAGGGTCAATGATCATTTGATAACCGCACCCACCAATGATCGTATCCTTGACGGAGTGACCCGAAAAAGTGTCATTCAAATTGCAAGGGACTCTGGAGTTGAGGTAGAAGTGAGACCCATCAAAATTGAAGAGATTGTAAAAGCCTCAGAAAACAATTCACTCAAAGAAATGTTTGGAAGTGGCACAGCAGTGGTCATCAACCCCATAAAAAGTTATGGCTACAAGGGGATCAACTATAAACTTCCAGAACTGGAAAATCCTCTTTCAAGCAAACTGAAAGATAAAATCATGTCTATTCAATACAATCTATCCGAAGATCCCTATGGATGGCGGGTAGCATTGGATCAATCTTTTTCTAGTATAGCAACGATATCGGGTTTAAAGTAATTGGGGCCTTTAAGAACCTTTCCATCTTCGCGATAAATGGGTTTTCCGTTAGGACCCAGTTTACTCATGTTGCTTCTTTGGATCTCCTTAAAAACCTCAGTAATTTTGTGCTGCATTCCGTGAGACAAAATGGTTCCACATAATATATAAAGCATATCCCCTAATGCATCGGCGACCTCAATTAAGTCCTTTTTTTGAGCTGCTTCTAAGTATTCTTCATTTTCCTCTTTCATGAGATTGTGCCTTAGAAGTATTGTTTGCTCTGAAATATTCACACTGGGTGAGTCAGCAGTTTCTATACCAAATGCATCGTGGAATTTGGCCACTGCGTTCAATTCATTTTTTATCATTCGTATATTTTAATAGAAATTAATGGAGGTCAATGTTTTTTTCTAATTTAGGGAAAAATTAAAAATGTTCAGTCTAGGACAACTTTTGTTTGCCATATTTTTTTTAATTACTTTCACTACACTGATAATTTTCTCTTACAGAAAAGATTCCAAAAATCACAAAATTCACTACAAAGGAAGTCTCAAAATTTTTTTAGCATTTATCATCATAATAGGAATTCTTTTTCTTATAAAATTTTTAACTCAGAATTCTTAACCTAATAAATGAAACAATTGTTGATCGTTTTTGTGGGGGGAGGCATGGGTACGGTAATGCGGTTTCTTATTGGCAAACTTTTACCCTATTCCGGAAAGGGATTTCCTTGGAGCACTTTTTGTGCTAATTTAATAGGCTGTCTCTTAATTGGATTACTAACAGGCTATTTTATGAGAAATAGTGGTGAAAACCAATCTTCAATTATTATTTTTGCATCCATAGGATTTTGTGGTGGATTTACCACCTTTTCTACATTTGCAAATGAAAATTTTTCTTTCATACGTTCCGGAGATTATACCATGCTATTGATTTATAGTATCATAAGTTTTTCTGTTGGAATTCTAATGATCTACCTAGGAATATTAGTTGATAAGTATCTACACTGATTTTTTGAGTATTTCTTAAAATTTTCCCAATTAATTATTATACCCCCATAATTTTGGGGGGTATATTGTTTAAAATAATAAAAATAGGATTTTCAACCCTATTTTTTTTATGGTCTGATTTCTATTTACATAATTTTGGTCGAATTCTAATAACAAAATATGTATAACACTACACTAATTAATTTGACAACAGCAGTTGAAGTTAACGATGACTTCACAATGCTTTGGATCCTTTTATCAGGGATCTTGGTATTTTTCATGCAAGCAGGTTTTACATTAGTAGAATCTGGATTTACTCGCTCCAAGAATGCGGTTAACATCTCCATGAAAAATATATTAGACATTTCTGTGGGAACAATTTCCTACTGGGCTATTGGATATGGTTTGATGTATGGAGCATCTAATGGATGGATCGCAACATCAGACATTTTTTTCAACCCTGGGGATGGTCCTCATGATGTATTTTTCCAGACCGTTTTTTGTGCAACTGCGGCTACAATTGTGTCTGGAGCAATTGCAGGCAGAACTAAATATACCACTTATGTTCTTTTCACGATTTTCTTAACAGCCTTAATTTATCCTATCTCTGGTGGATGGCAATGGAACGGTGATGGTTGGTTAGCTAACCTTGGTTTTATTGATTTTGCAGGATCCTCCATAGTCCACTCTGTTGGAGGATGGGCGGCACTTGTAGGTGCATGGATGGTTGGACCTAGACTCGGTAAATATGTTGACGGAAAGTCAAATGTTATCCCTGGACACAACCTTTTATTAGGAGCTCTTGGTGTATTTATTCTATGGTTAGGATGGTTTGGCTTTAATGGTGGTTCACAACTCGCTTGGGGAGGTGACGACTCTGTAGCTGCATCAGCTGTGGTTATGGTTACTAACATTGCTGCAGCCGCTGGTGCTGTTGGTGCGATGGCCACTACATGGATTAAAGACGGAAAACCTAATTTGGGTATGACACTTAACGGTGCAATTGCCGGATTGGTTGCCATTACTGCTGGTTGTGGAAATATGACCTTCGGAGGAGGATTTCTTGCCGGATTAATTGGCGGGATAATAGTTGTATTCTCCATCGAATTTATTGACAAAGTACTCAAAATTGACGATGCTGTCGGTGCAGCCTCTGCTCACGGTGTTGTAGGAGCATGGGGTACGCTTGTTATAGGTTTATGGGGCGTAGACGGAGATACAGGCATAGGACTATTTAATGGTGGTGGCGCCAGCCAATTTGGGATCCAAGCTATAGGTGTACTAGCCTACGGTGTTTGGGCTACATTATCAGCTCTTGTTGGATTCGGAATACTTAAATCTACTATAGGACTGCGAGTTACTGAGGAAGTTGAAATCAAAGGTCTTGATGAAGCCGAACATGGAATTGGTGGATTTGAAGGCGGTGGATTCGAGGCTTGGGTGAAAGAAAACACAAAATAAAATTAACATTAACACTAATTA
>JAYPMF010000042.1:13087-15775 GCA_038129785.1 Flavobacteriaceae bacterium | reverse complement strand
TCGGAATATCTTCTGCCATCCATGATCCGACCCGTTTGTTCGTCAACAATCATGACTTTATTGTCCATGACCACATACTCCACGTCTTTTTCAAAAAGGGTATAGGCTTTGAAAAGTTGATTCATGGAATGTATGCGCTCTCCCTTGACGCTGAAGTCTTGGAAGAGTTTTTCTTTGAGTGCGGCCTCTTCTTTTGGTTCGAGTTTTTGATTTTCGATTTTTGCAATTTCAATGCCAATATCAGGGAGTACAAAAAAGTCTTTGTCTTCATTTTCTGTTGAAAGTGTTTCAATACCTTTGTCGGTCAGTTCCACTTGATTGGTTTTCTCGTCTATGGTAAAATACAGTTCAGCGTCAACTTTGGGCATTTCCCTGTTGTTGTCCTGCATATAGAAATTTTCTGTCTTTTGCAGGAGTTGTTTTACTCCCTCTTGACTTAAAAACTTAATCAGGCTTTTATTTTTGGGCAGTCCTCTAAAAACTCTTAGAAGAAGAAAACCTCCTTCTTTGGTATCACCTTCATTGATTTTCTTTTTGGCTTCCGCCAGCACGCCGTTAAGTAGGGATCTTTGCTGAGTCACCAATGCAGACACCTTTGGTTTGAGTAAATCAAATTCGTGTCGATCTCCCTCGGGAGTAGGCCCTGAGATGATCAATGGGGTTCTTGCATCGTCAATCAAAACAGAATCAACTTCATCGACGATGGCATAGTGATGTTTGGGTTGAACCAAATCGTCGGTGGAGTGAGCCATATTATCTCTGAGGTAGTCAAAACCGAATTCATTGTTGGTTCCGTAGGTAATGTCTGCCAGATAAGCTTTTCTTCTTTCTGGACTGTTGGGTTTATGATAATCGATACAATCTACACTCATGCCATGAAACTCAAACAATGGGCCCATCCAAGCGCTATCTCGCTTGGCCAAGTAATCATTGACGGTGACCAAGTGAACTCCTTTTCCTGTTAGGGCATTCAAATAGACTGGTAGGGTCGCTACCAAAGTTTTCCCCTCTCCGGTCTGCATCTCTGCGATTTTGCCTTGGTGCAAAACTATACCCCCGATCAACTGTACATCATAATGGATCATGTCCCAAACAATGGGTTTGCCCGCAGCATCCCAAGCGTTAGACCAAATGGCATGATCACCTTTTAAGTTAACATAACTTTTGTCTTGCGAAAGTTGACGGTCAAACTCATTTGCCATTACACTGAGGCTGGTGTTTTCAACAAACCTTCTTGCCGTTTCTTTTACCACAGCAAATGCCTCCGGTAAAAGTTCTTCAAGGCTTTGGGCAATGATCTTTTCACTTTCGGTGGTCAAATCATCAATCTGTTGGTATAGATTTTCTTTTTGATCAATGTCTTCAATATTTTTTATTCCAGATTCGATCTGTTGAATTTGATCATTGACCTGTTTCAAATCAGATTGAAGTTTATTTTTAAAGGAGAGTGTCTTTTTTCTCAGTTCGTCATTACTGAGGTCTCTAAAGGATTTATAGTGGGAATTGATTTGCTCAACTATGGGCAGTATTTTGGCTAAATCTTTTTTTGTTTTATCTCCAACAAAAACTTTTAAAACGGAATTTAATAGGCTCATTCGTTAGTTTTAAATCATAATAAAATTAAGCAAAAAAAAAGCCTCATTTGAGACTTTTAGTTTTTTGTTTTTTCAGGTTAGTATTCATCCTCATTCCAAAGATAATCTTCTTCAGTGGGAAAGTCAGGCCAAATTTCCTCAATAGACTCATAAACATCACCCTCATCTTCCATAGACTGTAAGTTCTCAACTACTTCAAGGGGTGCTCCAGTTCGAATCGAGTAATCGATCAATTCATCTTTTGTAGCAGGCCAAGGTGCATCACTAAGGTATGAAGCAAGTTCTAACGTCCAATACATGTGAAACTAATTTTTGCAAAAATAAATTTTTAATGGAATTAATCAAGAAGGTGTGCTACTTTTTTTGAGCCAACCATTTTATTTCTTCAACATCACAATCCTTTGTAAATTTTCTGGACAATATGAAAAGGAAATCAGAGAGTCTGTTTATGTATGCAATGATTATATTTGGAATATTTTCAAGTTCATTGAGTTCGGTGACCAACCTTTCTGCCCTTCTACAGGTACATCGGGCTAAATGAGTATAGGAAACGATAATATGTCCTCCGGGAATAACAAAGTTTTTAAGCTCGGGCAGTTCATTATTGATTATATCTATTTGACTTTCCAAATATTTGACGTTTTCGTTGTTAATAGGGTCGATTATTTTGACCAACTTTGAAAACTTTAAAGCGGCGTCATCAGCTAATTGTGAGCCAATAGTCATTAATTCTTGTTGAATTTTTATAAGGGTTTTATCAGTTTTCTTATCGATTTTAAAATTTCTGATCATACCTACCCATGTATTCAACTCATCAACGGTTCCATAGGCTTTAATTCGTATGTGATGTTTGTTTACGCGTTTGCCGGAAAGCAAGCCTGTAGTTCCATCATCTCCCTTTTTGGTGTAAAGTTTAAACTTGTTCATACCTTTAACTGATCACTCTTTAATTGGCAAGAAGTAAAAGAAGTTTTACTTCTTTGGTATTAAATTATTTGCTTTTGCGAAAATAACAATAATTAAGTATTAATATATATTTGATTACTTAACCAGAATTTTTTTTCAGTCTTCCGCTAACGGCAATAAGAAAAAA
>JAYPMF010000042.1:0-13077 GCA_038129785.1 Flavobacteriaceae bacterium | reverse complement strand
AAATAAAATTGCAACAAACCCGGACCATCTTGCAATATAATCTCCATATTGAGTGTAAAAAGTTATCCTCTCTGCTGGTGAAAATTTCCCCCTCAAAACTCCTTTACTTTCATAAGGCAGTTCGTTAACAATTTCACCTTTAGCATTTATAATTGCAGAAATACCTGTGTTAGCGCTTCTTACAATATCTCTCCGATTTTCAATAGCCCTAAGTCGAGCGTAACTAAGTAATTGTTTATGACCCGGGGTGTCTCCCCACCAAGCATCGTTAGTAATGATTGCCAAAAAATGTGCTCCTTTTCTAACATATTCGGTTAAAAATTCACCGTATATAGACTCGTAGCAAATGACTGGTCCTACTTTGAGATTAATTTTTTTATGTTCAAAAACACTTCTGGATTGCTGGATCGCTCGACTTGATACCGTACCTCCTAAATCGAGCAGAAACTCTCCTAATATTGGTCTAAAAAAACTTTTGTAGGGCATATTTTCCACACCCACCACTAATTTAGACTTATGATAAAACTCTGGATTTTCCTGGTGTTCCATCTTTAGTGCAGAGTTGTAAAAATCTACCCACACTCCATCTCTTATAAAATTTGCTGTGAGGGTGGGTGGCCTGTCAGATCTGTAAACACTATAAGACTGAATTCCAGTAATCAACTGTATGTTGGGATTTTTTTCTAATAACGAATCAATTTTACGATGCAAAATGCTCGTTTTGAATTCCTCAATAGCAGCACCGAATCCAGCACCAAAATAGGTTTCAGGAGTAAAGATATATCGGGTTTCATTAGTGATTTGATCTGCAGTCATATGCACCATCAAGTCAAAGTAGTAGTTGTTTTCTTTATCATACTTTTCGTTGTAAGGGTTGATATTGGGTTGCAGAAGCAAAACTTCAGTTGAAGGGGTCAGGTCTTTTTCGCTTTTGTATAGAATTAATGAAATTAAAATAGGAATTGCGATACCGATTAACCAAGGGCTCATTTTTTTTACCCAAAGAGTATTTTTCAAGCTGGGAGGGTGATTTTTAAAAACTTCAAAAAGCCCAATATTGATTAATAAAACCCAAAGTGTACCTCCAAAAGATCCTGTAAACTCATACCACTGTATCCATTCTATTTCCTCAGAAAAAACATTCCCAAGGTTTAACCATGGCCAAGAAAAGTCCCACATCAAATGAAATTTTTCGAAGGCGATCCAAAGGCTAACAAGAAAAATATAGGCTGTTCGCAAAGGAAGTCTTTTTTTTGACCAATGGAAAAGCATCATAAGAATTGCGTAAAAAGATGTATTACACAAAATAGCAAAGGTCATTCCAAAAACAGACGAGTTAACGATCCACCATGTAGTTCCTAAATTCCAGATAAAAAACCCTAAATAACTAAGTGCAAACCAACGTAGTTTTTTTATTTTCGAACTACCCTTAGTGATCTGATTCTCAACAAAAAAAAGAGGGATTAAACTAAAGAAAATTAGAAATGATAAGCCCTGAACTGGCCAAGACAAGGTAAGCAACACTCCTGAAAAAATAGATAATATTACTGGGTTTTTATAAAAAATCATGGAATTTCCTTCTGCTTATTTTTTTCTTATTGTATCAAGTCTTAATTTGCCAAAATATTAAATTAACAGTTGGTTTAACAAAACTAATGATTAAAAAATCAGTTCCACATTTTTTTACTTCATTAAACCTATTGTCGGGTTGTTTTTCAATTTATTTCGCTTATATATTTCAATTTGATACGGCATTTATTTTTCTGCTTGCGGGTGTTTTTTTTGACGTTTGGGATGGTCTTCTAGCGCGACTACTTAAAGTTGAGAGTGATTTGGGTATTCAGTTGGATTCTATGGCCGATATGATTACATGTGGAGTAGCTCCTGGTATTATTTTGGCACAGCTTTTTGTAATTGCTGGAAACAAACCTTTGGAAATTTTCATTGGTTGGCCCCTTAATGCTGTGGTAGAGTTTATTCCGTGGGTGTTTATAGGCTTTTTAATTCCATTGGGAGCCGCTTTTCGATTAGCTCGATTTAATATTAATGGTTCAAAAATAAATCATTTTGTTGGTCTTCCTACCCCGGCCATGGCGATGTTTTTTGGTGCACTTCCCCTATTGGTGAAACATTCTGATTTTACTTTTTTGAAGGCGATTGTTATCTCTAACCCAGGATTGATTTCCTTAACGCTGTTATTTGTTCTTCTGATGAATGCCAATTTTCATCTTTTTTCATTTAAGTCGCTGAAAACTGGATTGATAGATTTGATTTTAAGGTTGTTACTAGTTATTGCGGCTTCCGTTTTGATCTACTTTTATGGTTTGGGTGGAATTAGCTTTGGAGTACTAGTCTATTTGTTTTTGAATTTGATTAAGAATAGTCTTTTCAAGATGGGGGATTAAACCTTGCCCTAAATCAATATTTTAAAAACTTTCGTTTACAGATATGTTTTCTATTATGAGATGAATGATCTTATTGATTGGTAATTTGCCAAGGAGTTACAATGCTTGATTAATTGCTAGAGTATTAATTTCTTTTTTCTCAATTCAAAATTCTTCCCTAAGTAAACTTTTCTAACCATTTCGTCTTTGGCCAACTCCTCCGGTGTTCCTGCTTTGAGAATGCTTCCTTCGAACATTAAAAAGGTTTTGTCTGTAATGGCAAGAGTTTCTTGAACGTTGTGGTCGGTAATCAGTATACCAATATTTTTTTTCTTCAAGTGGGCAACAATTTTTTGAATGTCCTCTACTGCAACGGGATCAACTCCTGCAAAAGGTTCATCTAAAAGGACAAATTTTGGATTTGTAGCCAATGCTCTTGCAATTTCGGTTCTTCTTCTCTCTCCACCTGATAACAAATCTCCCCTACTTTTTCGGATATGGGTCAAACCGAATTCTTCCAGTAAGGCATCTGTTTTTTCTTTTTGTTCCTTTTTGGAAAGTTTGCTAAGTTGTAAAACACTTAAAATGTTGTCCTCTACACTTAGTTTTCTGAAAACAGAGGCCTCTTGAGCCAAATAACCAATTCCATTTTGTGCCCTTTTATACATGGGGAAAGAAGTAATATCAATATCATCCAAAAGTATCCTCCCCAATTGTGGTTTAATCAAACCTACGATCATGTAAAAAGAGGTGGTTTTACCCGCACCATTGGGACCTAATAAACCTACAATTTCTCCTTGTTTAACGGAGATGGAAATACTCTTTACTACTTTTCTACCTTTATATGATTTTTCAATATTTTCCGCACTAAGTTTCATTTGGTCGACGAGGTTTGTTGCATTTCTTTTTCAAGACGACGGTAGGTAAATTTTGAAATAAATATACTTACTTCGTATAAGATTAATAGGGGAATACTCACAATAATTTGACTTACAATATCTGGAGGGGTGATGATTGCAGATAAACTCAATACAATCACTAAAGCAAATTTTCGGTTTTTACTTAAAAAAGCAGGAGTTACTATACCTACTTTAGTGAGGAAATATATAATGATTGGCAATTCAAAAATCAGTCCACTTGCTAAAACAGAGGCCCTTAGAAGCCCAATATAACTGCTGAGATCAAAATCATTGAACACTTCACCACTTACAGTATAATTTCCCAAAAAATTAATGGACAGGGGAGTAACCATATAGTAGCCAAAAAGTATTCCAATAAAAAAAAGTAAAGAGGATATTAAAATAAAACCCCTTGCATTTTTTCGCTCATTTTCAAGTAATCCAGGACTTACAAATTTCCAAAATTCAAAAATCACATAAGGAAATGCGACGATAAAACCCGCCAAGATAGAAGTCCACAAATGCGCTGAAAATTGACCTGCTACCGTCCTGCTTTGAATTCTAAATGGCATTTCACTGATACAAAAGCTGTCACCTTGTCCGAAAGATTTTGACAGATTACAGAACCACTTATAGGTTGGAAAATCAATTTTTTTAGGTCCAAAAATAATAGTGTCAAAAATAAAATCCTTTGCAATAAAAGCCACAGAGGCCAATATTACTATTGCCAGACTGGAACGGATCAGATGCCACCTAAGTTCCTCAAGGTGATCTAAAAAAGACATTTCATTAGGATTCTTATCCATCTAGTCCCTCATTAATAAAGTCTAATATATGCACAATTCCCAGGTAAGTATAATCTTCTCGAATTACAACCAGGTGATTAATTTTTTTGGCTTGCATCAATTTCAAAGCTCTTGAAGCTAACAGGTCTTCTTTTACTTTAATGGGGTTTTTGGTCATGATATCAGCTGCTATTAGTTCACTAATATTTTCGTTTTTTTCAAAAACCCTTCGAATATCTCCATCTGTTATCAATCCGCACAAACCACCATTTTTCTCAACCACTGTGGCACCTAATCTTTTTTCTGAGATTTCATAGATTACCTCTTTGAAAGAAGAACTAAAAGAGACTTTGGGGATTTTGGAATTTCTCAATAAAGCAACTACTTTGAGGTTTAACTTTTTACCCAAGGTACCTGAAGGATGAATTTGACCAAAGTCGTGAGGTTTAAAATCATTTAGCTCCATCAAACTCATAGCCAGTGCATCTCCCATTACCATTTGAACTGTAGTACTTGTCGTGGGAGCCAAGTCGTGTGGGCAAGCTTCCTGATCAACCGGTGTATAAAGAAGGTAATCTGATTGCTTAGCTAGAAAAGAATTTGAATTTGAGGTCATTCCTATGATAGTGTTGCCATTGTTCTTTAGAAATGGGATGAGTTCTTTTATCTCCTGTGAATTTCCACTCTTAGAAATTCCTATGACCACATCCTTTTTTTCAACCATACCCAAATCTCCATGGGTAGCATCACCAGCATGTATATGAAAAGAAGGTGTTCCAGTTGAACTTAAAGTAGCAGCAATCTTCATTGCTATGATTCCACTTTTACCCACACCTGTAACAACTACCTTTCCTTTAGATTGATGAATCACTTCAATGACCTTTTTGAAATTATGATCAATTGACTCTTTCAATAATTTCAGAGATTGAATTTCAATACTAATAGTGTTACAAGCTATATGAGTATTTGTTGAGATTTCGCTCAATTTGTGGTTTTTGATTAGTTTTTTTTTTTTAAAAGAACTATATTGTATTTACAAATTTAGCTATTTTTTAAAACTAAAGCTTACCCATTGCAGAAACGAGAAGATTTAAAAAAATCTCTAAAACAATTCTTCGGTTTTTCAAATTTTAAAGGTCTTCAAGAGCCCGTTATTTTGAACCTGCTTGATGGAAATGATACCTTCGTAATTATGCCTACAGGTGGTGGTAAATCCATGTGTTACCAGTTACCAGCTTTGCTTTGTCCTGGTACGGCACTTGTGGTCTCTCCCTTGATTGCGTTGATGAAAAATCAAGTAGACACCATCAGGGGTATTTCTACCAATAGCGGAATTGCACATGTATTGAATTCTTCCCAAAATAAAACGGAAACCTTAAATGTCAAAGAAGATTTGATTAATGGTGTGACCAAACTATTGTTTGTGGCTCCGGAATCCTTGGCTAAAAAAGAAGTTATTAATTTTTTTAAAACAATTAAAATTTCTTTTTTGGCTGTAGATGAAGCTCATTGTATTTCAGAATGGGGGCATGATTTTAGACCTGAATACAGGAATTTGAGGACCATTTTGGATCAAATGGGACAGAAAATTCCAATTATTGCACTGACTGCAACCGCTACCCCCAAAGTTCAAGAGGATATTCTTAAAAATTTGAAAATTTCAGATGCAAAAGTTTTCAAATCCTCGTTTAATCGACCAAATCTATATTATGAGGTTAGATCAAAAACTGCTCAAGTTGAGACTGATATAATCAAATTTGTTAAAGGGAATATTGGTAAATCAGGCATCGTATATTGTCTATCCAGAAAAAGGGTTGAGGAGTTAGCTGAAGTGCTTCAGGTTAATGGTGTAAATGCTTTACCTTATCATGCCGGTTTGGATTCTAAAACAAGAGTGAGAAACCAAGATATGTTTCTAAGGGAAGATTGTGATGTCATAGTTGCTACTATAGCTTTTGGTATGGGCATAGACAAGCCCGATGTTAGGTTTGTAATTCATCATGATATTCCCAAAAGTATTGAAAGTTATTATCAAGAAACTGGAAGGGCAGGAAGAGATGGGGGAGAAGGGCATTGCTTGGCTTTTTACTCCTACAAAGATATTGAGAAGTTAGAAAAATTTATGTCCGGGAAACCTCTAGCCGAACAAGAAGTGGGCTATGCACTTCTCAATGAAATGGTAACCTATGCCGAAACTTCTATTTCTAGAAGGAAATTCATACTACATTATTTTGGAGAAGAATTTGATTCTGAGAAAGGAGAGGGGGCAGACATGGATGATAACATGCGTTATCCCAAACCTAAAAGTGAGGCAGGAGAAGAGTTGAAAATTTTGATTCAAATTGTCTTGGATACTAACGAAAAATACAAATCAAAAGAAATTGTAAAAACTTTGGTCGGTGCCAAAAATGCATTGATACTTTCACACAAAACACATGAAAAAACCTTTTTTGGTATTGGAAAAGACAAGGGTCCTAAATTTTGGATGGCTTTGCTCAGACAATCACTAATCAGTGGCTACTTTATTAAGGAGATTGAGTCCTATGGTATCATTAAGCTCACTCCAAAAGCCAGATATTTTTTGGATAATCCTGGTTCTTTTTTGATTACTGCTGACCATGATTATGAATCCAAAGAGACTCATTTACCATCCATTAAATCTCAGGGTAATACCGACAAAGTATTGATGGATCAGTTGCGTTCATTAAGGAAACAAGTTGCCAGGGAAGAAGATGTCCCTCCATTTGCTGTTTTTCAGGAATATTCACTACAAGATATGGCTCTCAAATATCCGGTCAGTTTCCAAGAACTAAATCAAATTAATGGAGTAGGGGAGGGTAAAGCTAGACGATATGGGGCCAAATTTATTGACTTTATTCAAAAATATGTAGAAGAAAACCAAATTACGCGTCCTGATGATCTAATTATTAAAAGTACTGGAGCCAATTCGGCTTTAAAACTCTATTTGATTCAAAATATAGATAGAAAATTGTCATTGGATGATATTGCTTCAGCTAAGGGAATGGAGATGCCTCAATTAATTGCAGAAATGGAAACCATTGTTTTTTCAGGGACAAAACTAAATATTGATTATTGGATCAATGATATTTTTGATGAAGATCAAATCGAGGAGTTAAAGGATTACTTTATGGAAGCAGATTCAGATGATTTAAATTTAGCCTTGGATGAGTTTGATGGGGACTATGAGGATGAGGAGTTGCGTCTTTTTCGACTGAAATTCATCAGTGAGGTTGGAAATTGATCGAAATATCTCTTATTCATCTAACTATTGTTACCTTAACCAAAATTTAAAATATACAACATGAAGGAGGGAATTTTTGCCCATTTTAAAACCGAAAAAGGAAATATCAAAATTCAATTAACTTATGACAAGACTCCCGGTACGGTGGGAAATTTTGTTGGACTGACTGAGGGTTCATTAGAAAATAATGTGAGTCTAAATGGTGAGCCTTATTATGATGGTCTAAAGTTTCACCGAGTGATCCCAGATTTCATGATTCAAGGGGGGTGTCCAAATGGTACAGGTATGGGTGGGCCTGGATATCAGTTTGACGACGAATTCCATCCAGATCTAAAACACGATCGTCCAGGAATTCTTTCAATGGCCAACTCCGGCCCCGGCTCCAATGGAAGTCAGTTTTTCATAACCCATACCTCCACGCCATGGTTGGATGGTAAGCATACGGTTTTCGGACTTCTGGTTGAAGGTCAAGAGGTAGTAGATTCAATCGCTCAAGGTGATGCCATTCAAAAAATTACCATTGAACGTGTGGGAGCGGATGCAAAAGATTGGGATGCTAATTCGGCATTCGATGTTTTTGTCAATGAAAAAAAAGCACCTCTTAAAGCCCATAGAGACGCTGCCGAAAATGAGTTGAACGAATTGACTGAGGGTATGGATAGAACGGATAGTGGACTTTTCTATAAAATTACCCGTAAAGGAATCGGAAATCTACCTCCAAAAGGGTGTAATGTTTCGGTTCACTACAGAGGAATGATGCCTGACGGAACTATTTTTGACTCCTCTTATAAACGTAATGAGCCAATTAGTTTCCCATTGGGGAAAGGAAGGGTGATCAAAGGCTGGGATGAAGGCATAGCATTGCTTAAAAAAGGTTCAATTGCAAAACTGGTAATACCAAGTGAATTGGCTTATGGCTCTAGAGGTGTTGATGGTATTATTCCTCCTGATGCGAATTTGATTTTTGAGGTTGAGTTGGTGGATTTTTAAATAAAAAATCCATCTGGTTCATTTCCCGATTTCCATTTTATATTACATCCCAAGCTAGGAATCTGGTCCCTATCCTGAACCAAACCCTTTGATAATTTTTGGCAAGCATTTTTCAAATCTTTTCCTGTGATAGGATTGTTGTTTTTGGGACGTGCATCGTCAAAACGTCCACGATAAACAAGCTTTAGATCATCATCAAAGAGGTAAAAATCTGGGGTACAGGCAGCTTTATAAGCCATGGCTACTTCTTGAGTCTCATCGTAGAGATAGGGAAACCCAAAAGATTTTTTTAGAGCCAATTTTTTCATGAGTTCAGGACAATCCTCAGGATAATTTTCCACATCATTACTCGATATGGCCACAGTATTAATTCCCCATTCTTTAATAATAACGCTTACCTCCACAATTTTGTCTATCAGATGTAATACATATGGACAATGGTTACACATGAATATGACAAGAGTACCGCAGGTTCCTTTCATTTGGTCTAAAGAAACCGATTTATGGTCAATACAATTTGTAAGAGAAAAATTAAACGCTTTCGTATTTAACGGAAGCATGTATGATTCAGTTCTAGACATATAATCTTTTAGAAAAAATAATTTAATTAATATCTGTATCCTTCAATACAAATCTGAGATTAAATTTTATAAAATCCTCACTATATGTCCTCAAATTTAAGATCGGTAAAATTGTTTTCTGAAACTTTTACTGAATCAAAATTTTTTTCCTTTTGGTAGTCCTTTTGATGTCTTTCACTGATGACTTCTTCCCCTCTTTCTTTAATAATAAAATCTACCATTTCAGTTAAAATTGAACTGAAGTCATTAAAATCTTCTTTGTATAAATAGATTTTGTGTTTTTTGTAGTGGAAAGTTCCATCATCATTGGTAAATTTTTTACTTTCAGTTATGGTTAAGTAATAATCGCTGGCCTTGGTCTCACGTACGTCGAAAAAATAAGTTCTTCTCCCTGCACGAAGAACTTTGGAAAATATCTCTTCCTGGTCCCTTTCATTGTTATTATACATTGAACTTTTGTTTAAATTAATTTAGATATAATGCCAAAATTGATAAAAAAAATAAAACAAAACAAATTAAATATCTTTTTCTGTCTGTTGTTTGTTGAAAAGATCAAAATAAAAGCCCTTGATATCGAGTAGTTTTTGATGAGGTCCATTTTCAATAATCTTACCACGATCTAAAACGATTATTTGATCAGCATCTTTGACAGTTGAAATACGGTGGCTAACAATTACTGATGTTTTACCTTGACAAAATTCGCTTAAATTTTTTAAAATTTTTTCTTCTGTATCTGTATCAACTGCAGATAAACAATCATCAAAAAGCAGTATTTCTGGGTCTTTGATCAGTGCTCTTGCGATAGATAATCTTTGAATTTGTCCTCCGGATAAAGTAAGTCCTCTCTCACCCAAGAGGGTTTTGTACCCATGCCTAAATTTTTTGATACTACTATGTATATCTGCCTTTTTGGAGGCTTCGATGATCTCTTGATCAGTAGCCCCCTGTTTACCGAATTTGATATTATCCTCAATACTTTCAGAAAATAAAAATGCATTTTGTGTAACATTTCCTATTAAACCCCTCAATTGATCCAATTTAAAGGTTTTAATGTCATGATCATCTAATAGAATTTTCCCGTACTGGGGATCATAGAGACGATTGATTAGGTTAAGTACAGAGGACTTTCCTGAACCTACCTTTCCAATTATACCTAGTGATTCCCCTTTTTTTATTACAAAACTAATATTATCCAGGGCTTTGATTTGCGTGTCCGGATAAATCAATGTTACGTTTTTAAAACTTATTTCCCCCCTAATTGAGATATCAACCCCGGGTCCATTCAATATTTCGACAGACTCATTCAAAAAAGCATTGATCCTTTTTTGAGACGCCTCGGCTTGCTGCACTACCGATGTTACCCAGCCTACAACAGCAACTGGCCAAGTAAGCATATTTATGTAAATTATAAATTCTGCCAATACCCCGATTTCTATGCTACCATCCATATATTGCCGACCACCTGTAAAAATGACGATCAGGTTGCTCAAGCCGATCAAAAGGATCATTAATGGGAAAAACCAGGCCTGTACCTCTACTAAATTCATGTTTATCCCCCTTGCTTTCTGCGCCATAGCGTTGAACTTTTCATGGGTATTAGACTCCAATCCATAGGATTTTACAACAGACATACCACTGAATATTTCCTGAGTGTATGAGGATAACTTTGATAACATTTCTTGTACCACAGTGCTTCTGGCGTTGATCACCTTACTGAGTTTATAGATGGTGAAAGATAAGAGAGGTAGTGGAATAAGCGTATAAACCGATAGCTTGGGCGCAATATTGAACATTAGGGTAATAACACATATGAACAAGGTTGCTGTATTGATGCTGTACATAATCGCAGGACCTACATACATTCTCACCTTACTAACATCTTCGCTAATCCTACTCATTAAGTCTCCAGTTCGGTTGTTCTTGTAAAACCTTTGGGTCAATCTTTGATAATGCCAGTAAATTTCATTTTTCAGATCAAATTCAATGTAACGGGATACATTAATTATAGTTTGTCGCATTAGAAAGGTAAAAAACCCTGAAACTAATGTGGCACCAATAATTATAAATATGTTATTGATTAACAATGATTTGAGTGCCGCCAGATCACCTTGATGGTTTGAAAGATAATTTTCGATCGCAGTGAGCGACTCTCCAATCAGACGCGGTGCAAATAAAGAAAAAACTCTTGAGATGACTGTAATTATAATTCCCAGAAGTAGTTTAAAGAAGTATTTTTTTAGGTATTTATTGAGGTATTGCAGTGCTCTCATTCATCCATTCGGCTTGTGTTCATTTAAATGTTGTTAAAGGTAATCAAATGGTTTTGTTCTAATATTCAAAAAGCTTTTAAGTTTATTTTAATTAAAACTAAAGCCCTATTTTTGCTAGATATATTGGTGATTAAACACATGCTAACCCGAAGACATTTACGCATAAAAGTAATGCAGTCGCTATATTCCTTAATACAAAATCGGGAGGGCAATTTGGCACAGGAGGTTGATTTTTTCAAAAACAGTTACCTAAATGCTTTTTCGCTGTACCTAACCCTTATGGCTTTTCTCAAATCGATTTATGACTACGCTCTTGATCAAACGTCCCTCCAGAAAGGCCTTAGAACTAATACCAATCCATTTGATTCTGAATCACTCGTAAAAAATAAAATTTTACATTTCATTGCTCATCATCCGGTATTGAACCAGTACATCAAAAAAAGAAAAATTAAATTTTGGGAATTGGATTTCGACTATGTAAAATCCAATTTTAAAGCCCTAATGCAGAGTGAAAAATACCAAGAATACGCCTGCCAAGTAGCCCCTTCAATTGAAGGAGATCGTGCCATAATAGTTTTTTTCTTTAAGGAAATCCTTGCTCCCTCCAACGACTTCTACGATTATTTGGAAGATAAGGAACTTACTTGGATTGACGATCTGCCTGTAGTCAATACTTTCCTATTAAAAAACCTTCATAAAATTGATCCACAGGATAGTAAAAGTCTTTTTTTTCCCAAAATGATAACCACTGAGAAGGACCCTCAATTCGCTATAGCTCTTTTGGAAAAGGTCTTTGTTAATAATGATGCTTTGCAGGAAGAAATGGTAGGAAGAACACCTAATTGGGACAGCGATAGGATAGCACTATTGGATGCTATTATGATTAAAATGGCCATGGCTGAATTGTTATTCTTTCCAACGATTCCTCCTAAAGTGACCATGAATGAATACATAGAAATATCCAAAGATTACTCCACCCCAAAAAGCAATATTTTTATAAATGGAATTTTAGATCAAATAATCAGAGATTTTGAGCAATCGGGTCGATTAATTAAAACTGGCAGGGGTCTTATCTAATGTTTTTTTTTTAATTTTGATAAATATAAATTACATTTAAAATGAACAGATTAGTCTTAATTTTTGTCTACACTTTTTTATTAACTTTTGTTAGCTGTAATGAAAGTGCTTCCAAAAAAGTTGATCAGGAGAAATCAACTCAAAATGCTTCCAAAAGCGCTCCTGCCACCGCAGCCATGTCATTTGATAAATCCATTCATGATTTTGGAACTATTAAAGAAGGTGAAACCGTTCAAACTACATTTACATTTACTAATACAGGTCAAACTGACCTGATCATTGTAGACGCCCGAGGAAGTTGTGGATGTACGGTTCCCAATTATCCGAAAAATACTCCTATAGCTCCCGGGGCTACCGGTGAGATTTTGGTCAGTTTTGACTCCAGCAACAAACCCAATATGCAACAAAAAACTGTAACGATCTCTGCTAATACTGCAAGTGGTCGTGAAACTTTAAGGATCAAAGCTATGGTTACTGCAGATCCGGTTAAGCAAAAACAACGCGATGAAGCCGCGAAAGCACGGCAACAACAAAATAAATAAACCATCCTATGGAGGGATTCTCGGGGCAAATGCCCTTTTTACTTTTAATGCTTGTGGTGTTTTTTTTCTTTATAATCTTGCCCCAGCAGCGTAGACAAAAAAAAGAAAAGAACTTTATGAAAAATCTATCTAAAGGTGATCGGGTTATCACTAAAAGTGGGATTCATGCAAAAGTTATGGAAGTTAATGACAAGGATAATACTTGTGTGATAGAGACCATGGCCGGAAAATTAAAAATAGAGCGTTCAGCCCTCTCACTAGAGATGAGTCAAAAACTGAATCCCGCA
>JAYPMF010000041.1:5801-16024 GCA_038129785.1 Flavobacteriaceae bacterium | reverse complement strand
CCTGAACCGATGGTAGAACACAAAATGGCCCGAGAGCGATGCTTGCAGGAATATAAAATTGCCCTTACCCCTGAATGAGGGGGTCAAAAAAGCATCTTCCCTTTAAAATTTGCTCAAAATGTAATCGACCTTTTCAATGGAGAAAAAAATGGGAACGGGATTGGGAAAATGTTAAATATTGTAGTAAAAAATGTCAGAAAAGTTAAGCACTGCCTTAATTTGGTTCAGAAATGACCTTAGAACAATAGATCATCAAGGTCTAAAAAATGCTATGGAGAGTGGTCTGAGGGTAATCGCATGCTATATTTTCAACCCAGATCATTATAGAACCCTTGAGTGGGGTTTCAAAAAAACTGACCGGTTTAGAGCCCAATTCCTCATTGAGAGCGTAAGAGCCCTTCAAAATGATCTTGAAGAATTAAATATCAGTTTGATAATTGATAAAAAAAAACCTGAAAAAGTACTTCCTGAATTGATCAAAAAATACAACGTTAAGGGAATTTACCTACAACACGAATGGACTGAGGAAGAAAAAAAGGAAGAGGAGAATGTATCAGCACAAATTGATTCCAGCATCAAATGGAATAGATACTATGAACAATTTCTTTTTCATCCTTCTGATTTACCTTTCTCTCGATCCCAAGTACCTGAAATTTTTGGAGCTTTCAGAAAAAGTTGTGAAAAAGAAGTTCAAGTCAGGCTATGTCTTCCTTCTCCCGTTTCCTTAGACACCTCCAACCGCATTAAGGTTAATGACAACCTTCCTGATTTATCCGATCTGGTCCTCCCTCCACTTAATAGGGATCAAAGATCAGCTTTCCCTTTTACAGGAGGAACAGACACTGGAATAAAACGATTGGATCAGTATTTTTGGAAAAGTAAAAAACTCTCCTTTTACAAAAAAACACGCAATGGACTGTTAGGAGTAGACTACAGTTCTAAATTTTCCCCTTGGTTGGCCAATGGGAGTATATCGCCAAAAACCATCTATTGGGAAATCAAACGTTATGAAAAAGAAATCCAAAAGAACCAATCTACATATTGGCTGGTTTTTGAGTTGATTTGGAGGGATTATTTCAAATACATTTCTCTCAAACATGGAAATAAAATATTCAAAATTGGTGGGATTTTAGAAAGAGATTACCTATGGAACTCGCAGTTGGATCGTTTTCGACAATGGACAGAGGGACGCACCGCTGAACCATTTGTCAATGCCAATATGATCGAACTCAAACAAACCGGTTGGATGAGCAATCGCGGGCGACAAAATGTGGCCAGTTATTTTGCTAAGAAAATGAAAATGGACTGGCGGATGGGTGCTGCTTATTTTGAATCACTTTTGGTAGACTTCGATGTTCACAGCAATTATGGTAACTGGATGTATGTATCAGGGGTGGGCAACGACCCTAGAGATCGAAAATTTGACGTACAATGGCAAGCTCAGCGTTACGATACGCATGGAAAATTTCAAAACCTCTGGCTCCAAAAAACACTCTTTTGATGAGATTAAGACTAGTATTAGGAGATCAACTGAATCTAAAACACTCATGGTTCAATGAAAAAGATGAATCTACGCTTTATGTTCTATACGAACTGCACCAAGAGACAAATTATGTGGTTCATCACATCCAAAAAATAGTCGCCTTTTTTTCTGCCATGCGGTCCTTCGCCTCAGAGCTACAAAATCAAGGACATCAGGTACTCTATTATGATATCAACAGTAAAGCCTCAAAAAAATCATTAGAGGATAACATCAAAGACCTTGTTAGCGAAAAAGGGATTGAAAAATTTGAATATCAATTGCCAGATGAGTTCCGCTTGGACGAACAATTAAAGTCCGTATGTAAAAACATCAATATACCCTCAAAAAGTTTTGATACAGAACATTTTTTAACCACCAGAGAAGAATTAAAATCTTTTTTTGAAGGAAAAAAACAACTTATTATGGAGTTCTTCTACCGCAATATGCGTAAGAAATACGATCTTTTGATGGTACAAGGACAACCCTTGGGAGGACAATGGAATTTTGACAAAAACAATCGCAAGAAATGGAAAGGAAATCCCACCATTCCCCTACCCTACAGAACCAAAAATCTGAGAAATGAAGTGGTATATGAATCCGTAGTTAAAGCCGGTATTAAGTTTATAGGTACATACGATGCCAAAAATTACCTCTATCCGGCCAGTAGAGAAGAAGCACTAGAACAACTGGACTATTTCTGCCAAAACCTATTGATTCATTTTGGAGATTACCAAGATGCCATGCATAGTACGGAACGTAATCTTTTCCACTCCAGAATTTCATTTGCCCTAAATACCAAAATCCTCCATCCTATGGAGGTAATGTTAGCAGTCATTGAATACTACAAAAAAAATCAGGATCTCGTTGCCCTCTCACAGGTTGAAGGATTTGTTAGACAAATACTGGGTTGGCGAGAATACATGCGAGGTATCTATTGGCGTGAAATGCCGGACTATAAACTCCGTAATAGACTGGAAAACTTTAATCAACTCCCTGACTTCTATTGGACTGGAAAAACCAAAATGAATTGTCTAAAACAAAGCATTACGGATTCTTTGGAAACCGCTTATGCGCATCACATACAACGATTGATGATAACCGGTAATTTTGCCTTGTTAATTCAATGCCACCCCGATGAAGTAGATGCATGGTATTTGGGTATTTATGCTGATGCAATAGAGTGGGTTCAGTTACCCAATACCCGTGGCATGAGCCAGTGGGCAGATGGGGGTATCGTGGCTACAAAGCCTTATGTATCCTCTGGCTCCTACATTCATAAAATGAGTAATTATTGTGAAGGTTGTCACTATGACCGAAATAAAAGAACCGGTGAAGATGCCTGTCCATTTAATAGTTTGTACTGGAATTTTTTGGAGGACAAAAAAGAATACTTTAGAAAAAATAATCGTATGTCCATGATGCTGAGGCTATTAGATAAAATTCCTGCATTGGAAAAGGAGGAAATAAAAAACAGAGCACTCTCAATAATCCAACATCCCGATAATTTTTGATATGGAACCTATTCATATTGTTTGGTTAAAAAGAGATTTGCGTCTTGAAGACCATTCTCCTCTTCATCATGCATTACTTTCAAACAGAAGGGTGCTACTGATTTATGTTTTTGAGGATATATTAATAGAGGATCCCCATTACAGTTCCCGTCATTTCGACTTTATTAAGCAATCAATTGTTGATTTGAATGATCAATTGAAGCAACATAACAGTATGGTTCTTTCTTCCAAAGGAGGGATTATAAAAGTGCTGGAATCCATATCAAAAAAGTACCGGATAGAAAAAATATTGGCCCACCAAGAAACAGGTGTTATGCCCACTTATAAGAGAGATCTTGAGCTTATTCAGTGGTGTAAGGAAAGGCATATTTACTTTGAGGAACACCTGCAACAAGGGGTTTTTAGGGGGATGAAAAATAGAACGAACTGGTTAAAAAAATGGGATCAACTGATGAACGAATCCATCCACTCCGTCCCACTCAAAAGGGAATCATTTATTTCTGTTCGAGAGTTGAATGATCTGGCCAGAGAATTAATTCCCGTAAAATTAGATACTAATACACATCCCCTGCGACAAGTGGGAGGAACAACAAACGCCCTGAGATATCTCAACTCTTTCTTTGAGAATCGGTACAGAAATTATCAAAAGCACATCTCCAAGCCCGATCTTTCTCGAAGGAGTTGTAGCCGCTTATCCCCATACTTAGCTTTTGGCAACATATCGATGCGACAGCTATTACAAAAAACAGAATATGAAACCGTCAAGGGCAATAAAAGTTTTGCATTAAAAGCCTTTGGATCTCGACTCCGTTGGCAATCCCATTTTATTCAAAAATTTGAAATGGAATGTTCTATGGAGTTTGAGAGCATCAACAAAGGGTATCACCTATTGAAGAAACCGATCAACAAAAAATACATCCACACATGGGAAGCCGGACAAACCGGAGTGCCTCTTGTAGATGCTGGAATGCGGTGTCTTAACGAAACAGGCTATTTGAATTTTAGGATGCGTTCTTTGGTTGTCTCATTTTTTACCCATCATTTGTGGCAACCCTGGCAAGCATGTGCACATTTTCTGGCCAGACAATTTCTAGATTTTGAACCAGGCATCCACTATCCGCAATTGCAAATGCAAGCAGGCGTAACAGGTATCAATATGCTTAGGATTTACAATCCCATTAAAAATGGCCAAGAACACGACCCTGAGGGACAATTTGTAAAACAATGGCTACCGGAATTAAAAATGCTACCTAAGGAAATCGTTCACACTCCATGGGAAGTGACACCAATAGAAGCAAATGTATACGGTTTTCATCCTGGAATAAGCTATCCTCACCCTATTGTTGATTTACAAAAAGCCAGAAAACATGCAAACAATTCACTTTGGCAGTTGTCCAAAAGTGCGCAGGTAAAAAAAGAAGGGAAAAGAATTTTGGCCAAACATACTTTGGCCGACCGTAATAGTTTAATGAGATAAAATCTCACATAAAGTTATACAAACAGTAAAAAAAAATTACTCAACAAAATAGAACAGTTAATTATAAGTTAGTCAACTTAATTTATACTTATGAAAAAAATAGACTTTAAACCATATCAAGTTGATCGTATAATAGAAATGGCATGGGAGGATCGAACACCTTTTGATGCCATCAAGCTTCAATTCGGGATAAAAGAGGAAGAAGTCATCCGGCTGATGCGCAGGGAAATGAAGCCCAGCAGCTTCAAGATGTGGCGTGCCAGAGTTCAAGGACGAAAAACCAAACACCTGAGACAAAGGACCGCTGAGGTGGATAGATTTAAATGTAGCCGACAAAGAGGAATAAGTAACAATAAAGTTTCTAAGCGTTAATTTGGAACTAATCAAATCAATAAACAACCTCTACGTTCATTCCATAGGCCGCAACCCCCATCTGAGTCCATGTCCCTTGACTGGTGGCTCGGGCATAGAGGTTGGAACCGAAAAATCCTGCAGAAAATAATAGCTCACCGAAACCCAAATCTTCAATCCATTCGATGGCCACCAAAAAATCATCATCCATTACAATATCATAGGGTTTGAGATTAATACTAACCCTACCTGATTCAATATCCGTTTCGATAATAATCATATCATCTAATAGATTTTCATCAGGTATACCTTGGTTAAAACTGTAAAAATTTAGCCGAAAACGAACTTCACCAAAGGTGTTTTTGGCTATAGATAAGTTGAAGGTTTCCAAAAATGTAGGGCTTTTTCGAATTCTACAAATAAAACCTATTTCATTACCTAAATTGTTTGAAGTAAAACCCCCAACCAATGTTTTAGATTCGGTTTTATTACCCAAAATCTTACGCTTGTATTTTTTGTTTTTTTTTCGGACAAGGGTAACCCCCTCCAATAAGACGGCTTCTTCTTTCAATAGAATAATGTTTTCTGTCTTTTCTAGATCCAAATAATCTTGTACAACGAAATCTTTTTTTCCAAAACCGATCATTGAAAAACGCAACGTATCTAATAGTAATTCAGGATTAAGCTTTAATGAAAAATCTCCATACTCATCTGATACTGTTCCCAAATTTTTATTTAAAACACCAATGTTGACATAGGGCAATGGTTGTTGAGTGGATGCATCCAACACCTTCCCTGAGATAAATTGTGCTTTTATAATGTTAGAGGTTAAAAGAAAAAAAAGAATGGGGGCTTTCATCGGTTTTTAAGTTTGTAAGCGTGTAATCTTTGCGCCTATGGCTTTCAAACGTTCTTCGATGTTCTCGTAACCACGATCGATTTGCTCTATATTGTGAATGGTACTGGTTCCCTTTGCAGACAAAGCAGCAATCAAAAGAGAAATACCGGCTCTTATATCTGGGGAAGTCATTACAGTAGCTTTGAGATGAGATTTGAAATCATGACCTATGACTGTTGCACGGTGAGGGTCACACAAAATGATTTTGGCACCCATATCAATGAGTTTATCGACAAAAAACAATCTACTTTCAAACATTTTTTGATGGATCAATACACTTCCCCTGGCTTGAGTAGCTATTACTAAGACAATACTGAGTAAATCAGGGGTAAAACCGGGCCACGGTGAATCGGAAACAGTCAAAATAGAGCCATCTATATAACTCTGTATCTCATAACCGTTATGGTGAGACGGGATATAGATGTCGTCTCCCTTTCTTTGAACTTGTATGCCAAGTTTTGAAAAAACATTGGGAATTTGACCCAAATTGGCCCAGCTAACATCCTTAATGGTAATTTCACTTTTGGTCATAGCAGCCAATCCAATCCAACTACCGATCTCGACCATATCCGGTAAAATATTGTGTTCTGTTCCTGATAGATTACTAACTCCCTCAATTGTAAGCAAATTTGAGCCTAATCCCGAAATTTTCGCGCCCATGCTGTTCAGCATTTTACAAAGTTGTTGTAGATAGGGTTCACAAGCAGCATTATAAATGGTGGTGGTTCCTTGGGCCAAAACAGCAGCCATTAAAATATTTGCAGTTCCTGTCACCGAAGCTTCTTCTAAAAGGATGTCATGTCCCTTAAGTTGATCTGAAGTTACATTATAAAAATAATCTTCCTTATTATAGTTAAATTGGGCTCCCAAAAGCTTTAATCCTTCAAAATGAGTATCCAATCTTCTCCTTCCAATTTTATCCCCTCCAGGGCGTGGGATGGATCCCTTTCCATATTTAGACAACATCGGACCAACTAACATTACCGATCCTCTTAACTGCTTGGCATCGGTTTTATATTCTTGGGTTTCCAGAAAATTAAGATCAACATTATCTGCCGTAAACGCATACTTTCCTTTATCCAATGATGCTACTTTTACGCCCATTTTTTTTAGCAACTGCATTAGTTTGTTGACATCGACAATATCGGGAAGATTAGATATGACAACGGTTTCTTTTGTAAGCAAAACTGCACATAAAATCTGCAAAGCTTCGTTTTTAGCACCTTGCGGGGTAATGTTACCTCTTAATCGATGACCTCCTTCAATTTGAAAACTTCCCATTAAAGTTGCGAATTAATATCTTTTACGACCACTATTTCTTTTATTCCTTTGTTTGTAATTGTTTTTAGAACCATTGCCGTTTTTAGAACGAATTTTGAGAAATTCAGAAGTGTCTGTCAATGGAAGGTATTCCTCACTTACCTTCAATTTATTATCAGATAACTCCAACAAATGATTGAGTATAACCTCGTCCTGAACAGTGTCTTTATTCCAGTTTAAAAAACATTTTTTCATATGATTGGCAATGTTGTAAACCAGGGCATTTTTTAGCTCTCCCTCTTCCCAATTGACAGCTACATTGATCATACTTTTAATGTTGTTTCCATAAAATCTGTACTTTGGATTTCTTTGAGGGTATGCAAGTCGATCAGGTTTCTGAGTCAAAACCTCTTTTTGTGGCTTTTCAAAAGGACAGTCTACATCCAATTCAAAATTAGACATTATAAAAAGTTGATCCCAAAGTTTGTGTTGAAAATCAGGAACATCGCGAAGATGTGGATTCATATTACCCATAATGCCAATGACCGCCTTGGCCATTTTATTGCGCTCATCTCGGTCTCGCGTTTCCATAATTTGATTGATCATCAACTGTACGTGTCTACCATACTCGGGTATAATCAATTGTGTTCTTTTGGTATTATATTGTAATGTTTCCATGAAGGGGAAAAATTTGTCTTAAGTGAAGTAGTGATAATGCAATTTACTAAAATTCATATAATTGGCTATTTAAATACATGATTTATTACAAAATGATAACACCTTCAAATTCTGATGCTTTTTTATAAATTGCAATCACCTCAAGCGGAGATTTCATTTCAATGGTTACAGTTAAACTTTGAAACTTATTTTTGGAGGAGTTAACCAAGGAAACTCCATTAGTTGGATAATTAAACAATTCTTTGAGTTTTTCGATCTGGTAACTGTTTGATTTTACGATAAATTTGAACATGAAAGGACCGGGCCAATCTTGTGATTCCTCCAATTGATGTTGGAATCTTTCATAAAAATCATCAGGATTTTCCTTTGAATTCATCAAGGAATATAAATTTGTACAAATATAGTTCATATCTCGATAATTCCAGATTTACTTATGCCTGTCATTCAAAATAAAAAAATTGTGATCAGTGGTGGCCCCGGCAGTGGAAAAACGACCTTGATAAATCTATTACGAGACAGGGGATACACATGTTTTAGCGAATTTTCAAGAGTCCTTATCAATTCAGCACAAAAAAAAGGAGAAATGAATATTTTTAAATCACAACCCGATTTTTTTAGTGAGGAAGTCTGGAAAGGCAGAAAGCAGCAATATAAAAACTCACAGCTGTCAGAGGGCAAAAATCAAAATTCGTTTATTTTTTTTGACAGGGGATTACACGATGTAGTAGCCTATTTAGAATGTACTGGTGTGCAATACGACCCTCAAAAATATAACCTGTCTGATTTCCGTTATGACATGGTAATCCTACTCCCCCCATGGAAGGCTATTTACACAAAAGACAAGGAGCGAAATGAAAGTTTTGCTGAAGCTGAAAACCTCTATTTTTATATCAGAAACACCTATCAAAAAAATAATATTCCCATAGTTGAAATTCCTTTTCAATGTCCTGAGGTAAGAATTTCTACCCTACTAAAGTATTTGGATGATGAAAAAACCGGTTGATTACTTACTAAAATACTGGAAAAGTAATGTCTTTAGGCCCTTGCAAGAGCAAATAATAAATAATTTTCTTGAAGGAAAAGACATTGTGGTTTTGATGCCAACTGGTGGTGGAAAGTCCGTTTGTTATCAGCTACCTGCATTACTGAGGGAAGGGCTTACCTTAGTAATTTCCCCAATAATCTCCCTAATGCAAGATCAAGTAAATGAACTTAATAAACGTGGTATCAAATCGATGTTTTTTGAAAGTCATACAGATAAAAACGACATTTACCGACAGTTAGAAAACGCTAGAAATGGTAATTTTAAATTGATTTATTGTTCTCCTGAGAGATTAACGAACAAGGGCTTTTTACAGCAAATAGAAAAGTTAACTATTAATAGTATAGCTGTCGACGAAGCGCATTGTATTTCTGAATGGGGACATGATTTTAGACCTGCCTTTAGGAGCATCAAGAATTTAAGAACTTTATTTCCTCAAGCACCTTTAATGGCACTTACTGCAACTGCAACTCCAAAAGTCTTGGAGGATATTATTGTAGCCTTATGCATGGAGAACCTTAGGATTTTCAGACACTCGTTTGATAGAAAAAATATTCGCTACAGAGTAGTTTATTCAGAAAACAAAATGGATACTCTAAAAAAAATACTTTTATCTAATCCTGATTCATCTGTGATTATCTATTGTCGATCACGATCTAAATCTGAACGCACTGCTTATCAAATACAGAAGTGGGGTTTAAAAGCCGGATTTTATCACAGTGGTTTAGATCACAGACAAAAAAAACAATCTCTTGAAGAATGGAAAAAAGAAATCCAACCCATAATGGTAGCCACCAATGCATTCGGCATGGGAATTGACAAAAGTAATGTCAGAAAGGTCATCCATCTCATAATGCCCGAGAGCATGGAAGCATATTATCAAGAGACGGGAAGAGCAGGAAGAGATGGTCTCTCTTCGGAAGGAATTCTTTTAGTTAATCATGGAGATAAAGACCGATTAGAAAATCAATTTTTAAGTCATCTTCCCGACTCAAAATTCCTCCAGCAATTTTTTAAAAAACTCTGTAACTACCTTGATATAGCCTATGGTGAGGGCGAGGGAAAGATATATAAACTAAACTTCAATGACTTTTGTGATGCCTACCAGTTCAATCAAAAAAAGGCCCATTATTGTTTTGGTATTTTGGACAGAGAAGGGGTTTTTGAGTTACGAAATACTTTGGAGACCCAAACTTACTTAAAGATAAAATGTAGCCCCTCAGTTGCCATTACTAGAAGTGAAAATGGGGACGATGGCGCCAGGATTCTTCAATTTTTGATGCGAAATTATCATGAACTCTTCAGGAAAGAAAAAAAAATAAATTTAGATCAAATGGAAAATCTGCTGGGATTGAGTTTTGACCAAATTAATATTCAGTTAAGTTTGATGAAAAAAGAGCATATTCTGCAATTTCAACAATCGAATACAGATATCACTCTTCAATGGAAGGTTCCTCGAGAGGATAATTACACTCTAAATCCTT
>JAYPMF010000041.1:0-5791 GCA_038129785.1 Flavobacteriaceae bacterium | reverse complement strand
GAAATTAGCTTTTATGCTTAATTATTCATTTGAAAGTTCAGAATGTAAAAGAAATAAAATTCTAAGTTATTTTGGAGAGACAATTTCAGGTAAATGTGAGCAATGTTCAGCAAAAAGTTGCCAAAAGAAAAGTTTTTTCTAATATAGACATCAAATTGGAAATAAATTAAATATTGAAAAAAGTTCGTTAAGTATCCGTCTAATTGGTGTTTAAATAGGGATATCATATTATTACAAGATGATAGTTTTGTAGGAAATGTTAAAAGAAAACATAATAGTGCTAAATGAAACAAAAAATATTTATCTCAAATGAGTAAAAAAATTATTTTTTTTGGAACTCCCACATTCGCTGTTAAGTGTTTGGAAAAAATGGTTGACGAAAACTTGGATGTAATCGCTGTTGTAACCTCGCCGGATAGACCTGCAGGTAGAGGAAGAAAAATAAGAACATCTGCCGTCAAGCAATTTTCTTTAACTCAAAAAATTACTCTTTTACAACCTTCAAATCTAAAGGATCCAAAATTTATAAAGAAATTGATTGATTTAGAACCGGACCTGATGGTCATTGTTGCTTTTAGAATGTTGCCAAAAATAGTCTGGTCAATTCCTTCCCTAGGGACTTTCAATCTTCACGCCTCCCTACTCCCAGAATACAGGGGTTCAGCACCCATAAACTGGGCAATTATCAACCAAGAAAAGTATAGTGGTGTAACCACTTTTTTAATCAACGAAGAGATTGACACTGGATCTATCCTTCTTCAGAAAAAAGTCGCCATTGATAAAAAAGAAACTGCTGGAAGTCTACAGGATAAGCTGGCTATTGAGGGAAGTGAATTAATTTGTGAAACCGTAAAGGGAATATTTGAAGATTCCATAAGACCTAAAAAACAGTTGACTAAAGGGGCAGAAAAAATTGCTCCAAAGTTGAATAAGGAAAATATTTTTATTAATTGGAATAAAAGCCTTGAGGAAATACAGGCTAAAATCAAAGGTCTATCACCATATCCTGGAGCAAAATTTAATTGGATCGAAAACCAAAAAAAATCTGTTATTAAAATATTTGACGCAGAAATTATCAAAGAAAAGCACAAATTTGATCCACAACGGGTCATTATAGGTGTAAAAAAAATATTAGTTACCCACCAGTCGGGTTTTCTCAATTGTAAAATTTTACAGTTCCCCAACAAAAAACAAATGGGGGTCGTTGATCTGCTGAACGGGAGATCATTTTCCGATAAAGTTGAAGTTTCCTGACCTCTAGGCACTTCTATTATCAACAAATAGAGGTTTTTATTAACAATAATGGGGATTTGAGTGGATTTTTCATTGGTCTTCTACGAAAGGGTCTAAATTTGTCTGTGTAATAATTAACCTTTTTAGATATGAACAAATCAGAATTAATTGATGCTATGGCAGCTGATGCTGGCATCTCCAAAGCAGCTGCAAAAGCAGCACTAGAATCTTTAATCGGTAGCGTAGGAAAAACCCTTAAAGGTGGAGGACGTGTATCCCTTGTTGGATTTGGTTCTTGGTCAGTTTCAAAAAGAGCCGCAAGAGATGGTAGAAATCCTCAAACGGGTGCTACTATCAAGATTGCTGCCAAAAATGTTGTTAAGTTTAAAGCTGGTGCTGATCTCTCTGGCTCTGTAAACTAGTTAAAAAACCAAAAACAATTAAAGCTTCCCAATGGGAGGCTTTTTTTTTGGCTTTCAATTATTAATTAACTAAATTATAGTGTTAAAATTAAATAATTAAATCATCGAGTCAGGAAAACTTCTTATTGCTGAACCATCGGTATTTGGAGATCAAAATTTTCACAGATCTATCGTGATCGTCGTTGAAAAAAAAGAATCTGGTTTACTTGGTTTTATCATTAATAAGCCTTTAGACTTGGAAATCAGTGACGTTTTACCCGAAATTAAAATGAATTTTCCCCTTTATAATGGAGGTCCAGTGGAACAAGACAATTTGTTTTTCATCCACAATGCCGGAGATTTAATCCCTGGTAGTATTAGAATAGATAACAAACTATTCTGGGGGGGTGAGTTTGAAAAGGTGCTGGCATTAGTCAACGATGGGGTGCTTGGCCCAAAAGACATCCGATTCTTTTTAGGCTATTCTGGTTGGTCTTATGAGCAGTTAAAACGAGAAATTGTTACCAATTCGTGGGTGGTCGTTGAAAATCCTTTTGCGAGTAAAATTTTATCTCACCAAACAGAGGGTTTATGGAAAGATCAAATGATAGCTTTGGGTGGTAAATATGTAATTTGGTCCAACACTCCAGAAAACCCTTATCATAATTGATTTTTCAAGTAAGTCAAAAAAGCATCTCGCAACCTATTTGAAATTTTGACTTCAAATTTTTTCTTTCGGAATTGACTTATATTCACGAATCCATATATCGGGGAGATCAAAAACATTTCTTGGGCTTGTTGGATTGAAAATATAGGTATCTCAGTTTCAATTAGTGTAAATTCCATTTCATTTCTAAGAAAATCTATAAAAGCTTTACGAAACACATCATCAATTAATCCCTCAGATATTGCAGGAGTTTGAATAATATCTTGTTCAATTAAAAAGAAACTACCATTAGTACTCTCAACCAACCGTTTTTGGTCGTTCAGAAGCAATGCGACGCTAAAACCGTTTTCATAAGCAAAAACTTTTGCCAAATTTCTTAAAGATTCGTTGGTTTGGAAACGATTGGAATAGTCATTTGCAAATATATAGTGATCTTTATAGAGTGTTATTTCAAGTACTCTACTATCCCAAAAAACTTTCTCAAATTGCATCAAAAAACAAATTGATGTCACTTTAACATCTTGAGTGGGATTTTGTTTTCTATAAAACTTAATACTAAGCTGTTGAAAATCAGCATGAGAGGAGTTAAAATCATTAAGCAGATCCAATTGTTCCTGAAAAAATTCTAAAGTATATTGCATTGGAATGTCAACTCTTGATCTTCTCAATGTAGCCATAATTGAAAAATAATGAGCCTCCAATAAGGTTATTTTACCCTTAAATGCAATTAAATGATGGGTGTGGATTGGAAGAAAAGTAAGCTTATGAAGAAGTTCTTCAGGAGCAGCTTTAAAACTGGGAAAACAATTACCGTTAAAATTGATCATTAAAAAAGATTTAGGAAGAACCTAGAACTTGTTTAAGGTCAAAAATTAAACTATCCCAGAGTAATTTGGACTCCTCCAATTCATCCTCGTCAGCAAAGTCTGAAACAACCAATGAGACATCCTTGGTGATCTCATCGACCTCGATTTTAAATTCGAAATAATAGTCGCCATCATCCTCTTTACCATTATCCCATTGAAATCTGATTCTTTCATTGGATTTATTCTGAATCAGTTTTGCCTTTTCTTCAGTATCATCCCAAATAAAAAGGAAATTTTCACCCCTTGAGTTGACGTTATCAGCAAACCATTCTGACAAACCAGATGGCGTTGAAAGGTATTGATACAATAACTGAGGGGAGGCATGGAAATCGTACTCAACAGAAAAAAAGGTTTTTTTACACATTAAGGCAATTTTGTGGTAATATATATAAAAAAGTTTAGGTGCCACTCAAAGTGATAATTTTTTTTGAAAGTCCAAACCTCGCTAAAAATTATAATTTTATATTTGCGCAATGAAAATGGCGAGGTAGCTCAGCCGGTTAGAGCGTCGGATTCATAACCCGGAGGTCGGGAGTTCAAGTCTCCCTCTCGCTACTAAAACAAGAGAACGGATATACTTTTATAAAGTATGTCTGTTTTTTGTTGGAATCATCTTTATCAACTTTAATTAAATAGATTAAAATTAAGAGAGGATTAAAGTTTGAGATTCATTATTTTGTTTCAAAATATTGCTATTTTTCTTCGCTTTCAATCAATTCGAATATTAATGTTTCTAAAAATAGACTGTATAATTCCTTATCTATTTAGTTTAAACTCTAATCTCTTAAACATACGATATCCGGGTAAATGTCAAAAAATTTATTACAATGTTTAATCTAAATTTTGCCTTCAAGGTTGACGCTTTGAGTTAATACATAACGAATCCCATAAATTTAGTTAACTTGAAAAAAATCTTCAAAAATGAAACTCACAATTACTTTTATATTATTATCCTTAGCGGCAGCTTCTATTAATGCTCAAAAAACCACACTTTTCAATGGAATAGATTTAAGTGGATGGAATGTCCATGGAACTGAACTTTGGTATGTGGAAGACGGACTCCTGGTCTGTGAAAGTGGACCGGAGAAAAAATACGGTTACCTATCCACTGAAAAATATTACGACGACTTTATTCTTACATTAGAATTCAAACAGGAAGCCAATGGAAATAGTGGTGTTTTTTTCCGTTCAACCCTAGAGGGTACCAAAATAAGTGGTTGGCAAGTAGAGGTTGCTCCTCCTGGAAAAAACAGCGGTGGGATATACGAATCTTATGGAAGGGGCTGGTTAATTAAACCTAAGCCTGAAAAAGATAAAGCTCTTAAAATGGGGGATTGGAATAAAATGAAGATCAAAGTTGAGGGAGATAAAGTTATCACATGGATTAATGGCACTCGGATGATTTCATTAACAGATCAAAAATTAGGGGATGGAAAAGGATCCATTGCACTGCAAATTCACAGTGGTGGTGGTATAAAGGTAAAATGGCGAAATCTAAAGGTTAGACCACTATAGAGCGCTAATCTTGAAAGTAAATTAAAGGATTTATTTCCAATCAATCTCTGCTGCAGCATAATATTTTACCCCTAAAGCCCTCAAAAGTGGACCATGATGGGATAATCTACTAGAAAAATCGTTCCATTTTCTCATGTTGACATCGGTCCATCCAATTTCTGCATGACCCAAAATCCTTGGAAAAGCCATAAAGGCAATGTCGTCAAAATTCTCCAAAGTTTCACTCCATAAAGGGGCCTCCAAGCCAATAATTTGTTCAGAATCCAAATCGGGAACCAATGTAAGAGGATCCCACTCGTAGGCCTTTTTAACAGGTAAATATCCTGCCCAATTCAATCCTAAAGGAGTGATGCTATCGTACTTCATATCAAGATAGCTGTAGGATGAAGCTGAGATCAGTAACTTAGATTTTTTGGGTATAACTTTTGAAAAATCTTCTGTTTTTGCCCAATATTGTAAAAGTGTTTCTTCAGGGATGTTAGCAGTTATGAGTTCATACCAGCCCATGGGGGTTTTATTGTATTTTTTTACTATTGAGAGAGTGCGATCCATAAAACGGTTGAAGTCGGCTTGGGGAGTAACATGTGACTCGTCTCCTCCAATGTGAAAAAAAGGACCAGGAGAAATTTCACTTATCTCTCTGATCACATCCTCTACAAACAAATAGGTAATCTCTTTATCCACGCATAAAGTGGAAAATCCTACCTCAATCCCGGTGTAAAGAGCTGTAGCTTCACCATTACAATTGAGTTCTGAATAAGACGCCAGAGCTGCATTGGTATGACCGGGAAGGTCAATTTCGGGAACAATAGTAATGAATCGATCTGCCGCATATTTTATTATCTCTTTAAAATCCTCCTGAGTATAAAACCCTCCTTCTCCTCCTCCAACTCCGGTTTTTCCACCGATTTGGGTAAGCTTGGGCCAAGACTTAATTTCAATTCTCCAACCCTGGTCGTCCGAAAGGTGAAAATGCAAAAAATTGATTTTATAAATACTCAATAAATCAATGTATCTTTTTACATCAGACACCGAAAAGAAATGCCTTGCAACATCAAGCATGGCTCCTCTGTATGCGTATCCGGGTTGATCGGTAATTTGGCCCCCCG
>JAYPMF010000040.1:0-16194 GCA_038129785.1 Flavobacteriaceae bacterium | reverse complement strand
GTATAGAAAGAGTTACCCTCAGATCGATAGATGAGGAGGGATTTGTTAGGTTTGAAAAAAACAGTTAGAGCTTAATCCCCACTGGTAGTAGAGATTTATATGATTTATTGCGTCTCACAAACCCTGCTATTTTTGGTGAGGTGGGGACTACTCTTAAATTTTTTTCTGAAATAAATTCTAAAACACTTTTGATGAAATTCTCTTCAAATTCAACATCATTAACATCTCCAGGGATAACGAGTTTGGTGAGGAAAATTTTTCTTTCTTGCTCGGCGTATTCAATTCTTGCCAGCGAGCCGTTAACAAAGGTTTCGAACTGTCTCAGGAATTCATTGTTTTGTAATTCAACTGGATACATTACGAATATTACTAAATTGGTTTAATTAATATATGATAAAATGTTGGTCTTTTAGTTGAAGAGGGGATTACAAAATTAAATATTTTTTGAGTAATTGACAATAATAAATAGTAAAACATTATGACAGAATCAGTTTATCTTATGCCAGGAATGGGTGCAAATCCAAGAATATTTGAGTTTCTTTCGTTATCTGAGCGTTATAATGTCAATTTTCTCACTTGGATTTCCCCTCATAAAAATGAATCCCTTCAAGACTACGCAAAGCGAATGTGTCTCAGGGTAAAACATCAAAACCCAATTCTTGTAGGGGTATCTTTTGGTGGTATTTTAGTACAGGAAATGGCTAGTCATATCCAATGTAATAAAGTAATTATTATTTCCAGTATTAAATCCAATCAGGAAATGCCCAATCATATGCTATTGGCAAAGAAAACAAATGCTCATCGATTACTACCCATAAAATGGGTTAAAAACCTTGAGACTTTTGCACTATTTGTCTTGGGTAATGGGATTAAACACCGTGTTGATCATTACAAAAGGTATCTTTCAGAAAGGGATCCAGAATATCTGAATTGGGCCATTGATAAATTGGTTAAATGGAGTCGCAAGGAGGCTGATAAAAATATTATCCATATTCACGGTAAACATGATACTATTTTTCCAGTAAAAAATATTAAAAACCCATTAATTAAAATAGACGGTGATCATGCAATCATACTGACGAAATGTGATTGGTTAAACAAAAATCTTCCTAAAATTATTACTGAAAATTTGGTTGATAAAACATTTTTAAAATAATTTCATAAAATGAAAAATAGGATAATGTATCTACTTAGGGGAGGAGTTCTCTTCATTTTTATAATCTTGGTTTCAGGATTTGTGTTTACAATAGATGGTTTTACTGCTCTTAAAAGTTATGGTGAAGAGCCAACTTATAAGGTTTATGCTCTAGATTTACCAGATACTTTGAGTTTTGCAGGAGAAAAAGTACCCATAGATTCCCCTGACTTGAGGGAGCGACTAGACAGGGAATTACTGGTGAATACCTACTGGCAATCCAATATGATGTTGCTGCTTAAAAGAGCAAATAAGTTTTTTCCCATTATCGAAAAAATTTTAAAAGAAGAAGGTGTTCCAACAGACCTTAAATATTTATCGGTAATTGAAAGTGGATTGGAAAATGTTATTTCTCCTGCGGGTGCCAAAGGTTTTTGGCAAATTATGAGGACAACGGGCAGGGAGTATGGATTAGAGGTCAATAGTAATGTTGATGAGCGTTATCATATATCACTCTCCACCAGGGTGGCTGCCGAATACCTAAAAAAGGCAAAAAATAAGTTTGGATCATGGACACTTGCCGCTGCTTCATACAATAGAGGTATTTCAGGTATACAAAAAAAATTAGATGTCCAAAAGGTGGAAAGTTATTTTGATTTGGGATTGGGTCAGGAAACAAGTCGATACGTTTTTAGGGTTCTTGCCATAAAAGAAATTATTGAAAATCCATCAAAGTACGGTTATGTTTTTGATGACAGTGATTTGTATTTTTCAGTTCCGGTTCGATATCACGGCTTGGATACAGCTATTTCTAATCTTACAATTTTTGCACAGAAAATGGGTATTAATTACAAAATTTTAAAGATCCACAACCCATGGCTGTTGCAAAATCACTTAAATAACAGATCCAGAAAATATTATGAAATTGCAATACCTGAAAAAGGACACTATTAGATGCGTTTCATTTGTTGTTGCATTAATTTAACTTGATCTGTCAGCATACCATGTTTGTCCAATTTTTTGGCCTCTGCTAGAAGAGCAGTAGCCTCTCTTTTTCTTCTTTTTTGCATCATGATTCCCGCCAGACTCATTTTTGCCATCGCCAAATCGTGCGTCATTGTAAGCCCTAATTGAATGGCTTTTTTAAAGTGTTTCTCAGCAGTTGTGAGGTTGTTTTGAGATTGTATGATTCCATGTAGATAATAAAAATACCCTTGCTGTTTTCTCACTAGAGATCGCTCAGGACTTTTGATCTTATTAAGCCATCGCTCAGTCCCCTGAAAGTCTTGTTTTCTCAATCTTAGAAAAGCCAAGAAAATCATTTCATTTTTAAAATACAGCAATACCATCATACCTGATAAGAGTGTTAAGAAAATACCATTGCCAATATAGCTTTCATAAAATTCGTAACCCCCATATAAAAAGAAGGCTATGGCCAAAATGAGTTTAATTATTTTTGGAAACATAAGATTTATTTTGGGTTCGAAGTTAATAAGAATACGTTTAAAACCATTTGTATAAGAAAAAAGATGTTGTATATTTGCCCGGCTTTAAGATAAAGTTTTTTAAAATGAAAAGGACCTTCCAGCCCTCAAAGAGAAAAAGAAAAAACAAGCACGGTTTCCGTGAGAGAATGGCATCTTCAAACGGCAGAAAAGTTTTGGCCAACAGAAGGGCAAAAGGTAGAAAAAAGATATCTGTATCCTCTGAGCCTCGCCACAAGAAATGATGATAAAAAACAATATTTAAAGGTGTTATTCTATTTTGAATAACACCTTTTTTTTTATATTAAGAAAATTTTACAAACTATCATTTATGCCGAAAAGACCTGAGATAAAGAGTATTTTAATTATTGGCTCAGGCCCTATTATTATTGGTCAAGCCTGTGAATTTGACTATTCTGGAACCCAAGCATTGAGATCCATAAGAGAAGACGGAATTGAAACTATTCTCATCAATTCTAACCCTGCAACCATAATGACCGATCCCTCCATGGCAGATCATGTTTATTTAAAACCGTTAATAACAAAATCTATTATCGAGGTTTTAAAAATTCATAAGGTAGATGCCGTCCTGCCCACCATGGGTGGACAAACCGCTCTTAATCTATGCATCGAAGCTGATGACAAAGGTATTTGGGAAGATTTTGGTGTTGAAATAATTGGTGTTGACATCGAAGCCATCAATATTACGGAGGATAGAGATCGTTTCAAAAAATTACTAAAAACCATAGATATACCAGTTGCTCCTGCGGAAACTGCCACTTCTTTCCTCAAAGGAAAAGAAATTGCTCAAAAATTTGGTTTTCCTTTGGTGATACGTCCATCTTTTACATTAGGGGGTACAGGTGCTTCTTTTGTTCATAATGCTGATGAGTTTGAAGAATTATTGACCAGAGGATTGGAGGCCTCACCAATTCACGAGGTGCTGATTGATAAAGCTCTTACCGGTTGGAAAGAATACGAGTTGGAACTTTTAAGAGACAAAAAAGACAATGTAGTCATCATATGTACAATTGAAAATATGGATCCAATGGGTATTCATACTGGAGACTCCATTACTGTAGCTCCAGCGATGACACTATCTGATACTGCCTTCCAACGCATGCGAGATATGGCCATTAAAATGATGAGAAGCATTGGTGATTTTGCTGGAGGCTGTAATGTTCAGTTTGCCGTAAGTCCAGATAAAAAAGAGGATATTATTGCCATTGAAATTAACCCCAGAGTATCCCGTTCATCTGCATTAGCCTCAAAAGCTACTGGATACCCAATTGCCAAGGTTGCGGCAAAGCTTGCCATAGGGTATTCTTTGGATGAACTGGAAAACCAAATTACCAAATCTACTTCTGCTCTTTTTGAACCCACATTAGATTACGTGATTGTAAAAATTCCACGTTGGAATTTTGATAAATTTGAAGGATCAGATCGTAAACTTGGATTACAGATGAAGTCAGTGGGTGAGGTAATGGGTATTGGGAGATCATTCCAAGAAGCATTACATAAAGCTACCCAGTCACTGGAGATCAAGCGAAACGGCCTGGGCGCAGATGGTAAAGGGTACACTCAATACGACCAAGTCATTGAGAAATTGACCCATGCAAGTTGGGATAGGGTTTTTGTAATATATGATGCTATACAGATGGGTATACCGCTCAGCAGAATACATGAGATCACTAAAATTGATATGTGGTTCTTGAAACAATATCATGAACTTTACGAATTGGAAAAAGAAATTTCCAAATTCAACATCGATACTTTAGACAAAGCATTGCTTTTAGAGGCCAAACAGAAAGGTTTTGCTGATCGTCAAATTGCACATATGCTCGATTGTCTTGAGAGTGAGGTTAATAAGAAAAGGGCAGTCATGGGGATTGAGAGGGTTTATAAGCTGGTGGATACTTGTGCTGCAGAATTCTCAGCTTCAACACCATACTATTATTCTACTTTCGAAGAAAAAATGCAACTTAGAGATAGTGATTCCTTCAGTGAAAATGAGAGTAAAGTCAGTGATCGTAAAAAAATTATTGTTTTAGGATCCGGACCCAACAGAATAGGCCAGGGCATTGAATTCGACTACTGTTGCGTCCACGGAGTTTTGGCTTCATCAGAATGTGACTATGAAACTATCATGATCAATTGCAACCCGGAGACAGTTTCTACTGATTTTGATATTGCAGATAAATTATATTTTGAGCCTGTTTTTTGGGAACACATTTACGACATTATTCAACATGAAAAACCTGAAGGAGTTATTGTACAATTAGGAGGACAAACTGCACTTAAGTTGGCTGAAAAACTTGATAGATATGGTATCAAGATAATTGGAACCAGTTTTGAATCTCTTGACTTGGCTGAGGATAGAGGAAGCTTTTCTACTTTGCTCAAGGAAAATAACATTCCTTATCCTGAGTTTGGAGTGGCAGAAACCGCAGACCAAGCACTCGACTTGGCCGATAAACTTGACTTCCCTATTTTAGTCAGACCCTCTTATGTATTAGGTGGACAGGGAATGAAAATTGTAATCAACAAAGAGGAGCTGGAAACCCATGTGGTGGATTTGCTCAGAAAAATCCCCAACAACAAGCTTTTACTGGATCATTATTTGGATGGAGCCATAGAGGCAGAAGCAGATGCCATATGTGATGGAGAAAACGTTTATATCATAGGTATAATGGAGCATATTGAACCATGCGGAATACATTCTGGAGACTCCAATGCAACCCTACCTGTATTTAACCTGGGTGAGTTTGTCTTACAACAAATCAAGGATCATACTCACAAAATTGCACTTGCATTGAAAACTAAAGGTTTGATAAACATTCAGTATGCTATAAAAAACGACAAAGTATATGTAATTGAGGCCAATCCAAGGGCTTCTAGAACAGTTCCATTTATAGCAAAGGCTTACAAAGAACCCTATGTAAACTACGCCACTAAAGTAATGTTAGGGCAAAACAAGGTTAAAGACTTTAACTTTAATCCTAAATTGGAGGGTTATGCAATTAAGCAACCTGTCTTTTCATTCAATAAGTTTCCAAATGTAAATAAACAATTAGGGCCAGAAATGAAAAGCACAGGGGAAAGTATATTATTTATTGATAGCCTCAATGAAGATGAATTTTACGATTTGTATGCGCGCAGAAAAATGTATTTAACCAAATAATATATAATTCTTTATATTTGATTGATGATTGATGAAGTATGATTAACAAGAGTGTATTTGTAGTCTCACTGATTTTTTTTGCAATTCTGTCGAGATTCCTGCCCCATCCTCCCAATTTTACACCTATTGCTGCAATAGCCTTATTATCCTCCAAAGGTTTTGCCAATCGTTGGGTTGCCTTTTTGATTCCAATTGTGAGTTTATTTATCTCGGATTTATTTTTAGGATTGTATACAACAATACCTTTTGTTTATGGTTCTTTTATCTTAATTGCTCTGTTGGGTAGGTATGTTAAAAAAATTAATATATTTAGTGTATTGCTGTCATCCTCAATATTCTTTTTGGTCACTAACCTAGGTGTCTGGCTCTTACATTATCAGTTAACTGTTGAAGGACTTTTTCAATGCTATATATTGGCTCTACCTTTCTTTCTAAATACGGTAATAGGTGATTTAGTATATGGTGCTTTGTTGATTTATCCTTTTTATGTTTTACAAAAAAGGAATAGGTTTGCTGTTTAAAATAGCTTGTAAAACTTAAATCCATACGCCTCTTCTGATCCGAATTTCTTTTTTATTTTTTACTGTTAAAATAAACTATTTTATAGTAAGGGTGGTTCATCAATAATCTGGCTAATTTTTGTAGGTTTGCTCTGTTATACGGTTTTGCATCGCAAATGAAAAGGGAAGTTGGTGAAATACCAGCGCTGTACCCGCAACTGTAAGCTTTGTCCGCACTGCGGATGTTTTTTGGAAACTTCATACCACTGATAATTTCGGGAAGGTGTTCAAGAAAACGCGAGCCAGGATACCTGCCGTACATAGTGATCTGATACTTCGGGGATAAAGAATCAGCTTGCTCTAAGGATATTATATCCCTTAAATCTTTATTATGAAGTTAGCAAATGCCTTATTGGGCGCACTTCTACCTTTTTGCACCATTTTTGCACAAAACCAAACCTTAGACAGCATAGCTGTGTCAACTAAATACCTTGATGAAGTTGTTGTTACTGATTCCAGATTTGCCCTAAAGCGATCTCAATCCGGAAAAACTGTGATTAAAATTAAACAGGAAGAAATTCAACGATTTTCAGGATTGGGATTGGGCATTCTCATGTCGACCCATTTGGGAATAGATGTGATAGGTAAAAATTTATATTCAGGGCACAACCCTAGCACCATATCCATAAGAGGAGGCCGTAACCGTCAGGTTTTGATTTTGATTGACGGAATAAGGGTATCTGATCCCTCAAGAATCGATAACGATTTTGATATCAATGCTTTGAGTATTGAAATGATAGAATCTATTGAGATCGTTAAGGGTGCTGCCAGTAGTTTGTATGGAAGTTCTGCCGCTACGGGGGTGATCAATATCACCACCAAAAAAGCCGGGGATTCTTTTCGTTTGATGTCTAAAAAAACTTGGGGTACCGAACAGGTCGCCAATCAACCCTTGGATCGAATCAATGCAGGAAATCAGATGATCCAACTGAGTGGTACCTTAAGCGGCATTGGTATCAATTTGGCTTATTCAGAGCGCTACAGTGAAGGGATGACTGCGGTAGTAGGTGAAGCCCCCGATCCTTTTAATAAGGTTAATTTTAATGTGGGACTTTACGTACAATTAACGCCTAAGTTAAAATGGAAACTGGCCTGGAATAGGGATGATGTCGAAGCTTATTATGACAATAGTTTCCCAATCGAGCAGGCTGAATTCAAGTATTTTACACTATTGGACCGTTTTTCATTAAATACCCAATACGATTACACAGGTGGGAGCCTAAATCTCAACGCAGGTTTTCAGCAAAACAGAAGGGAGTTTAAGAGCACCTATCCAATAGATTACGAAAGTGACAATTTGAATATTGATCTTTTTAATAAATACATTTTCAACAACAATTTTTATACTATCGTAGGCTTTCAATATCAAAAAGCAACCATGAAAGCCGATTACAACCCACAGGTAACACAATATGACCTTTATTTGAATTCGGTTTATCTCGATCCCTCCGGCCTGAATCTCAATTTGGGGGTCCGGTACAATTACCATAATGCCTATAAAAGGCATTGGATTTACAGTTTGAACCCTTCCTATTCTTTTGATCTCAATTCCGATTATCAAATGAAGATTTTGACCAGTTACAGTAAAGCCTTTATCGCACCTGGACTTTATCAGTTGTATGATCCTTTCTACGGAAATAGTAATTTAATACCAGAGAATAACTTAAGTTTTGAGTTGGGTTCTGAGATTCGTTCTAATCAAAATACACTTTCTGCTGTCTATTTCAATCGTAAAGAAGAGCCAACACTTATTTTTGGACCTCCTGTTGAAGGATACGTATACGGTAGGTATGCCAATTCAGAAAAGGAAATTTACTACAGAGGGATGGAACTTGGTTACGATTTTCAGCTATTTGATTTGGTAAAAGCCCGTTTGAATTATATTTTTACGAAAACCACCGATGGCGATTTAAGGGGTATCCCCAAACATGCTATTAATGGTGTCATTGATCTTCCATTATCGGATCAAACACATTTAAACTTGGTGGGTCAATACTCTGGGGAGCGTATTGCGAATGACAGTACAACTCTGCTGGAGGCTTACTCCCTTTTTACTGTGCAGTTGAACCATCGACTAAAAAAACCCAATGCCAATTTATTCCTCAGTGTCTATAATCTATTTGATACGGAATATGTCATCATTCCCCAGTACGCATCACGAGGAAGAAATCTACTGGCAGGGATATCAATCCAGTTGTAGCAGGGGTAAACTCTCAAGTGTCATGATCGAACGATCTCTGATAAATTGTGGATCTTCAATTATTTCCTCCATAGGGAATACAGGTTGATTTATTCTATGCCTTGAAGATTCTTGGTTGATGTGCTGAATTGTCAGTGCGAGAAGTGGGTCCGAGTTTTCACCCAAAGTTCCCATATTTGCGAGATCCTCTTTAAGTTTTAGTTCTTCTTGAGGCGCTAAACCATCTGCATAATCGTAAAAATCGTTACTGTTTGCACTGTAAAAGGTCATGCAGTAAATTGCGTAAGTATGATTAGGATGTTTGGTTCCATCGTTATCAATATAATCGTACAAAGCTGCAGGACCACCTACATTTTTTCCATAAGTATTATCTCCAACTTGAATAACATTGATGTAAGGTGACAAACCATTAATAACTAATTCGCTCGAGGAGGCGCTTCGTCCAGAAGTAATAATGTAAACTCTACTTAAATTCAATGAATTAATCGGAGTTCCGTCTGCTAATGATTCACTAAAATTTATTTCTAGTTGTGAGGAAAATCTTTCAAGATCGCTATTAAAATAAGTCATCAGCTTTTTATTCCACAAATATTTGGCAAAAACCTCTCCATTAAATTGCCCGGTAATCATCCCAGCTAAATTTACGGCAGATCGAACTAAACCACCTCCATTGTATCTTAGATCTAGAATAAGATCATTAATTTGTTCTGCCTTGAAAGAAGAAAATACATTGTTGAGATCATCGTCAAATCCCTCGGCAAATTGATTGTACATTAAATACCCTATTTTACTGGCACCAGTATTGATAATTTTACTGATTTGAATAGGATTACTCTGGAAATTTTCAGTTTTTGTCAATGATACGTTTTTACTGTTAGGACTTAATAAATTATTATTGAGATCAGCCATATTTAGAGTATAGTTTAAATTATCACCAAATAATAACTCTCTATAATTATCTAAATTGAGATTTTGACCGTCCACAGATGTGAAAATATCTCCTCTTTTGATGTCTTTAGTGGCAGCATCAGATTCTGCTAATATATGAGTCACAACCCCAAGAATGTTTTCACCAGAGCCGTACCTCGATAAGATAAATTTTAATCCATTGTTAGCATCAATCCCTTTTATTGAGTTTTCGATATCTTCATAATTGGATCTTATTAGGCTGTATTTATCTTGCTCATATTTGAGAGATTCAAAAAAAGATTCTGGCTCAGGATAGGGTTTAATAAGTTCCCTATATCTTGCAGAACCTATTGGTTTGATCTCATCGGCTAATGAAGGCACTTCTTCTTGCCACAAATAATAGTCATTGAGTGCTGTCCAAATAAATTCATGGATTCTAAAATATTTTTCACCTTTGTACCTTTCTTCACATTCGTTGTTTATTTTTATTGTTAAGTTAATTGTGTTTTCAAGTACTTCAATTCTAGTCGCAGTGCCTATGATACTAGAGCCATTTAGCAAATTGAGGCTGATAGAATCAATTATTTCATACTTTCCTCGTATGCGATTGTCTAAATATTTAAGATAAAATGAATTATCTTCTAGAAAATGAATGTTAGAAGCTTCACAATCTGTAGATGTTTTTTCCGAGTTTTGTGAGGCATTGACCTTTGTCAAATTCCATGACCCTAACAAAAGACTTGGAGATTTACTAATGTTAGAAATGGATTTAGCAATCGTATCAGCAGCCTCATTATTGGAAGTATTTTTATCTTTAGAGCAACCAGTCCAAAAAAATAATATAACACTGAATAGTAATAGGTAGTAGTTGATTTTCATCTTCAAATTGTATGGGTTGTAAAATTACATATTTCATGCCAAACTCTGCTTCTCTATGCACATTAAGAAATTTTTAATTTTCCTGGGTGATTTTTTAATCTGTATTTTGATTTTGTCACAAACATATTGATTATGATTATTTTTATAATCTTAAAAATAGACTGATGCAACGCTAATAGAGGGTTTAAATACAACCAATATATAATTCTCAACTAAAGAATATTGATAGATATCAGCTAATTAACTTAAATTTAAAACTGTGAAAAAATTTATTATAATTACCCTGTTTTTTGTTTTACCAGTTTCACTTTTGGGCCAATCAATTTTTGATAAGTATCAGAATGACAAGGAGGTAAAAGTAGTTAGTATAAGTCCCAAAATGTTTCAATTACTGGGCAATATGTCACTCTCTTCAGGTGATCTGGAAAGTAAAGCGATAATGGAGATAATTCAGGGAATTAGAAGTTTTAGAGCTTTGATCACCGAAAGTGAGTTAATTAGCCAAGAAATTGATATGTGGATTAAAAAAGAAGTTGGTGATAGAGGTCTTGAACCGGAAGTGATGGTTAAAGAATCAGAAATCGAATTGAGTATATACGTCAAGGAGGATGATGCAGAGGGTATGTTGAAAAGTCTTTTGATGTTTTCGAATGGCTTTTCAAGTACAATTCCCGATGCACGACCCCAGGTCAAAGATATTAAGGCTGTTGTTTTATTAGTTGAGGGAAATTTCGAAATGGATAAAATCGCTAAATTGATTTCCAAAATGAATCTACCTGGAGGTGATCAATTGAAAATGTCAGGTATTTAGTCTATTGAATATCATGCAATCCCTGTATAGTTGGAGGGGCTAATTTCTTTTAGCTCTTGTTTGACTTTATCGTCTATCTCAAGATTTTCAATAAATTCGTCAATTATTTTTTTGTTTATCACCCCATGGGTTCGAGTCAATCGTTTTAATACCTCGTAGGGGTTGGGAAATTTTTCTCTCCTCAATATGGTTTGGATAGCCTCGGCTACTACGGGCCAATTTTCATTCAAGTCGGCATCTATTTTAGTTTGGTTGACATTCAATTTTCTTATTCCATTGAGCATTGACTTTAATGATATTAACATATGCCCAAAGGGAACACCAATATTCCTCAATACGGTACTGTCAGTTAAATCTCTTTGCAACCTTGAGATTGGCAGTTTAGTGGAAAAGAAATTGAGTAGGGCATTAGCTAATCCTAAATTACCCTCTGCATTTTCAAAATCAATTGGGTTGACTTTGTGTGGCATAGCGGAAGAACCAACCTCATTTTCATGGATGATTTGTTTGAAATAATCCATTGAAATGTAGGTCCAAATATCTTTATTAAAATCGATAAAAATGGTGTTGATCCTTTTAAGGGTATCACAAAGTGATGCAATACTGTCATAATGTTCGATTTGTGTGGTAGGAAAGGAGTAATGTAGCTTCAATTGCTCTTCGACAAACTTTTTACCAAACTTTTTCCAGTCGATATCGGGGTAGGCTACTTTATGGGCATTAAAGTTACCTGTAGCTCCAGCAAATTTTGCAGCATTTGGTACTTGCAATAAATTGCCTTTTTGTATTTCCAATCGGTGTGAGAAAACGGAGATTTCCTTTCCCAGTATGGTTGGTGATGCCGGTTGTCCGTGTGTTCTGGACAACATTGGAATATGGGAGCATGTCTTAGAGAGGAGAGATAATGCTAAAAGAACCTCCTCCAAATGAGGGATGTATATTTGGTGCAAAGCCTCCTTAATAGATAAAGGTATAGCAGTATTATTAATGTCTTGAGAGGTCAACCCAAAATGAATAAATTCCTTATATTTCCCAATATCAAGCTTATCAAATTCTTTTCTTATAAAATATTCAACTGCTTTGACATCGTGGTTGGTGGTTTTTTCAATTTCTTTGATTTCCTTCGCATCCTCTTCTGAAAAATGTTTGTAAATACTGCGTAAATCTTCATAAATGATTGGATTCAGCGGTTCCAGTTGTGGGAGTGGAATTTGACACAGAGCGATAAAATACTCAATTTCGACTCTCACTCTGTACTGGATCAAAGCTTCCTCGGAAAAATATTTAGATAAACTTTTGGTCTTTCCCCGATACCTTCCGTCAATCGGTGAGATTGCATTTAATGGACTAAATTTCATACTACTGTTAATCATAACAAAGATAAGGCTTCTTCTTTTAAAGTGTGTTCAAAATTCACGAGATTTGTTTAGCTAAAGAACTGAATAATCCTTAGTTGTTAAGGTGTTTTTTTACAATTGTAGAACACGATATTCCTCATAACAGCTACTAATGGCCTCCAATATCTGAAGGTCATTAGATTCTTTAAGAAAAGTATCAGAATAATTGCAGTTTCTTAGAATCTCATCAAGATCAAGACGATTAAGATTCAACAATTGAATAATAATTTCACGATCAAATTTTGAGGCTAAAAGATTTTTGAGGTCATCATTTTCTCTCATTTTCTTCAATTTTTGCATTTGCACACCTTTCTTTCCAAAAAGGTTATGCAAGAAATCGGCAGGATTAAAAATAGAGGCAAAGGTTTTAGCAATGGCATTTGGGTTTCTGTCCCCTCCTTCATATCCGGCACCTTGAAGTCCAGGAATTCTATATCGACCAGCAGAGTTGATTGGTACATTTTTTACATCGATATCCAAATAACCGGTCAATTGGTATGGGCGCAGGATAATTTCTTCCAGCGCATAAGCCAGTTGTGTGATTTGAAACCTGGAATTTTCAAACTTTAGCATGTCCTGAGTGACGGCGACTTTTAGAGATTTGTATCCCAAATAGGAAAAGTAGAGGGTGTCATTGACATGTGCTCTAATTTCAAAGTTCCCCTTTTTATCAGTGGTTGTTCCCTCGACCATATTGAGATTGAGTATGTGTACGCTTTCCATGGGAAACCCTGTGGATTCATTTTCTACAATCCCTTTGAGGTACTGTATTTGTTGTTGACCCAAAACCATTACTCCATAAATAGATAATAAAAATAAATTGAGTTTTTTTATCATCTTTATTTGAAATTTCTCACAATAGAATAATTAAAATTAACAATTTAGTAATCAAATCGAATTTTAACTTTTTAAAAATTTAATTAATTTTTCAAAAGCTTTCGAACGATGACTAATTTTATTTTTTTCGAAGAGTGTCAATTGAGCAAAAGTGACATGGTGTTTTTCTGGAATAAAAATTGGATCATAACCAAAGCCGTTTCGGCCTCGAGGTGAATGAGATATTTCCCCTTTTATGATGCCTTCAAAAAGGTATTCAGTTTCATTAAAAATTAGTGCAATTACTGATCTGAATTGTGCTTGACGATTATCGATGTCCTTCAACTCTTGAAGGATTTTTTTCGTGTTGGCTTCTGTATTTTTTTGTTTTCCCGCATATCTGGCCGAGTAAACTCCTGGCTCTCCTCCTAAGGCAAATACCTCCAAACCACTATCGTCTGAGAAACAATTCTTTTTAAAAGTGTTGAAAATCGTTTTGGCTTTGATCAATGCATTTTCCTCTAATGTTTTTCCTGATTCTTCAATTTCACTGTAGTAATTCAAATCGGTTAAACTTTTTACTGTGAAATTGGGGGGTAAAAGTTTATTGATTTCCTCTACTTTATTAAGGTTGTGGGTTCCGAAGATGAGTTCCATTAATACTATTTATGATGGTAAGGTTCATTTTTCAAAATGCTATTGGCTCGATAAAGTTGTTCCAGAAAAAAAAGCCGAATCATTTGATGGGAAAATGTCATACTTGATAATGCAATTTTTTCTTGACCCCTCGCATACAATGATTCAGAAAAACCGTAGGGTCCCCCTATTACAAAAACCATTCTTCTTAGGGCATTGGACCTTTTCAAATTAATGTATTGTGAAAAACCGATAGAATCAAATGATTTACCTTTCTCATCTAAAAGAATGACCCAGTCTCCTTTTTTTAATTCTTCAAGAATTAATTCTCCCTCTTTTTGTTTTTGAATTTTTTCACTCATTTTACCCTTATTTTTTATTTCAGGGATAATTTGAATGTCCAACCTATGGTATCTGTTGATGCGTTTAATGTAATTTTCCATCAATGAAACCATTCTGGGATCATTAGTTTTTCCGACCATTAGCAGTAGTGTGTGCATTTCACAAATTTACAAACACAAACAGATTTGTTTTATCTTTGATCAAAGGAATTTTTTTTGAGAGAAAAATTAAAAACAATCCCCATAATCAAAACCCTTGTTGGGTTTTTAGAAGCCTTGAAAATTCCTGGATACGTTGGCTTTTCTTTTTACGATCTCCTTGAAATGTATATTTCAGGAATTGTAAAAGGGGCACTATCTTCCAGGGCAGGGAGTATTTCTTTCAGTTTTTTTATGGCTCTTTTTCCCTTTTTACTTTTTATTTTAAACTTGATTGCCTTTATCCCCATTGATAATTTTGATGCTGTTCTTTTTAATTTTATAGAACTTATATTACCTCAGGAGAGTCAAAGTTTTTTTACTGATATTTTTAATGATATTAGGCAAAAACAGAGAACAGGACTTCTTTCTTCAGTATTTTTATTGTCTATTTTTCTTACTGCCAATGGAGTAAGTTCTATTTTTTCCAGTTTTGAGGGATCCTATCATGTTGAACTGTCACGTTCTTTTATTCGTCAGTATTTGTATTCCACAATGGTTGGAATTCTATTGGCCCTATTACTTTTAGTAGGTGTTATGGCATTCGTGTTTTTTGAAATTTTTATTTTGAGTAATCTTGATGAATTGATCCCGAGTGAAATCAATTGGATAAGAATAGGACAATTATTTTTTTACATCATTTTGATATATATCTCTGTGGCTATTTTATACTATTTTGGAACAATCGAAGGTAAAAAGACAAGATTTTTCTCTCCTGGAGCTTTGATGACTTGTCTATTGATTCTGCTCACCACTTATTTTTTTGGTCTCTATATTGAGAATTTTTCCAGATACAATCAGCTATATGGTTCTATAGGGGCATTATTGATTTTTTTATTTTATATATGGCTCAATTCGAGTGTGCTACTGCTCGGTTTTGAATTGAACGCCACATTGAATCGACTTAAAAACACTAAGCAACTAGGCTCAGGATAATGAGCAAAGTTGTATTTTTAAAAAATGCAGTATTTCGCTGATGTTCTTCTTCCTCTGGCTCTTGGTAAACCCTACACCTATGCGGTTACCTTGGAAGAATATGCAGTCCTAAAACCGGGTTTTCGAGTAGCAGTTTCTTTTGGTAAGTCAAAAGTATATTCTGCAATTGTTGTAAAACTCCACGATAAAGCACCCCAAAGATACACTCCCAAATTTATTGAATTGATCCTAGAGGAATCGCCCAGTGTTACTCCAAAGCAGCTTGAATTTTGGCATTGGTTGTCGGACTACTATCAGAGTAAACTCGGGGATATTCTTCGGGCTGCATTGCCAGCGACTTTTCTGTTGGAGAGTGAGACCATTGTTGTCCAAAAAGACATTTCGGAAGCGGAAAGAAATTCCCTCAGCGATGATGCATTTTTGGTCTATGAAGCTCTGGAGGTTAAAGCTTTAAGCATCAAAGAAATCATAGATATTCTTGGAAAAAAAAGTGTGTTGGGACTCCTTCAAGATTTGTTTTCTAAAGGAGTGGTGGACATCCACCAAAAACTGAGTGAAAAGTACAAGCCCAAACTTGTCCGATATGTTCGACTGTCCCAATTGATCCGAGAAACTCAAGATTTTGAAGAGGTCTTTGACGCACTAAAAAATGCTCCCAAACAAAAGCAATTGTTGATGGGAATTTTTAATCAAAATCCCAAGGGAGATCAT
>JAYPMF010000039.1:0-16336 GCA_038129785.1 Flavobacteriaceae bacterium | reverse complement strand
GCTGATAGCGAGCGGCGGAGGTTGAAACTGAACGGTATTCGGTCAACCATGTGGAGCAACACAACTCTCTTCCGCAAGAACCGATCCCTCCCAAACGCGCAGCCTCTTGTCGCAGACCGATTTGACGCATCTCAATCCGAATAGAAAAAGCTTGAGCCATATCCTTAATCAATTGTCGGAAATCTACTCTGCTATTGGCTGTATAATAAAACGTAGCCTTTTTACCATCTCCTTGAAATTCCACATCAGAAAGTTTCATTTCCAATCCCAAACCTAGGGCAAGCTCACGCGCTCGTTTTTGTATCTGAGGTTCTTTGTCTCGCAAGTAATGCCATTTGTCGATTTCCTGTTGGTTAGCTTTGCGCAATAATTTTGAAACCTCCTCACTGTCTTGAGTGATATTTTTCTTTTTCATCTGAAAACGAACTAATTCTCCAGTCAAGGTTACCAAGCCCAAATCATAACCGTTGTCCACCTCAGTGATTACAGGGTCACCCACCGATACAGTTAGGTTATCAGGTAAGCTAAAAAATCCTTTTCGGCTGTTTTTGAAACGCACCTCTACCAACGAAAAAGGGGTTTTGCCGGAGGGCAATTCCATATTGTCCAACCAGTCGAAGACCGTCAGTTTATTACAACCGTCTGTCCCGCAAGTCCCGTTACTCTTGCATCCGCGAGGTGTTCCGTTTGCGTTACTGGCACATGAAGCACAACCCATATTTCTGTATTTAGTAGTTTAAAGATAAGGTTTATTCGAGGGATTGGGGAGGTGAAAAATCCTAAATTAATGTTTAAACTTTAAAATCTGAGAACGTCCTTTTTTAAAGATTTTGTTGCTGTTGTGTTTTCCCTTTCGTCTTTTCCTTTGTTCTTCCATGGGCAGATTAACAATCTCTTGGCAATCGGAGGAACAACAACTTTGTCTTTTTTCATTACAGGAATCGCATTGAATAAACAAGAGGTGACAGGCCTGATTGGCACAGTTAACATGGCTGTCGCAAGGTGTACCACATTGGTGACATTGAGCTATTACATGCTCACTAATTCGCTCCGCACGGCGTTCGTCAAATACAAAGTTTTTTCCGATGAACTGATTTTCTAAACCGTATTGATTGACCTGTCGTGAATATTCGATGATTCCTCCTTCCAATTGATAAACATTTTTAAATCCTTTATGTTTAAAATAAGCACTCGCTTTTTCACAACGGATTCCACCAGTGCAATACATTAATAGCTTTTTGTCCTCTTTGTGTTGGGCCAAATCTTGCTCGATTAATTGAAGGGATTCCCGGAATGTATCAACATCAGGGGTGATAGCTCCATTAAAATGACCAATCTCACTTTCATAATGGTTGCGCATGTCCAAACAAATACTGTCGGGATCAGCCAAAAGGGTATTGAACTTTTCGGCGTTAAGGTGGATTCCTTTTTGAGTCACATCAAAGGTTGCGTCATCCAGACCGTCTGCTACGATTTTGTCACGGACTTTGACGGTGAGTTTTAAAAAGGACTCATTGTCTTGCTCGATGGCGATATTAAGCCTTACACCTTTAAGAAAACTGATTCCATTCAAAAAGTCTTGAAATTCCCCGAAGCGGAGCGCAGGGACAGAGAGCTGTGCGTTGATCCCTTCATGGGCAACATAAATGCGCCCTAATACTTCAATCTTATTCCAATGCAAAAACAGGTAATCTCTAAATATTTGTGGATTAAGGATTTGGTGGTACTGATAGAAAGACAGCGTGAGCCGTTCAGCTCCAGCTTGGGCAATCAAAATTCGTCGTTCCTCAGCACTTAGTTTGTTATACAGTTGCATGCTATAAACATTTCGGTGTTGATAGGCAAAGTTAACAAAATGACTTTGTTTTAACATTTTTTATCTGTGTAAAGCCATTATTATTAAAATAAAAAAAGTTCAAACAAATTAAAATTTATAGAATTACAGCTTTTTACAATGAATCCCGGAGGGAGAATAATAAAAGTTTTAGAGTCTAATTCGTATTGAAATCAACCCCCCTTAAGCGATACATAATAAAACATAGGATTCTTGATTCTGCATTAAGACCGGATAAGGAATTTTAAATTTGGGTCAGACTATAGTATATTTTTCTAGTGAATCAATCCTAAAATTGATTAAGAAAAATCCGTGGTTGGGTTAATAATAATTTGGGGTTTATTCAAGCCAACTGTTCTAAATTTTATAATACTTATGATATTGTTAATAATCCTTTTGAGCCCCTATTGTAACCCAAGTTCAGAAGTAGTAAATTCGTTATAAAAATAGGATTATGGCAGACGCAAATGAAGCAAAAAAGAAAGCTTTGCAGCTTACACTGGATAAACTGGACAAAACCTACGGCAAGGGTGCAGTGATGAAAATGGGTGATGAGGCAATCGAAGAGGTAGAAGCCATTTCTTCTGGATCTATTGGATTGGATTTGGCCTTGGGTGTGGGCGGCTATCCGCGTGGTAGGGTGATCGAAATCTACGGCCCAGAGTCTTCAGGAAAAACTACCCTCACACTCCATGCAATTGCCGAATGCCAAAAAGCCGGTGGTATCGCCGCCTTTATCGATGCAGAGCACGCCTTTGACCGTTTTTATGCTGAAAAATTAAGTGTAGATGTGAGCGAACTCATTATTTCCCAACCCGACCATGGCGAACAAGCATTAGAAATAGCAGACAACCTTATCCGTTCTGGGGCAATTGACATTGTGGTAGTGGACTCCGTAGCAGCGCTTACCCCTAAAAGCGAAATAGAAGGAGAGATGGGCGACTCCAAAATGGGTCTACATGCACGACTTATGTCACAAGCACTACGGAAACTTACTGCCTCCATCAGCAAAACTAATTGTACAGTGTTTTTCATAAACCAACTGCGGGAAAAAATAGGAGTGATGTTTGGAAATCCTGAAACCACTACCGGAGGAAATGCTCTCAAATTTTATGCTTCGGTTCGTTTGGACATTCGTCGTTCGACCCAGATTAAAAGTGGAGACGCTGAAGTGATGGGAAACAAAACACGTGTTAAAGTTGTCAAAAATAAAGTGGCCCCACCCTTCCGAACGACTGAGTTTGACATTCTCTATGGAGAGGGCATCTCCAAAATGGGGGAAATCATCGATCTGGGAGTCAACTATGAAATTATCAAAAAATCCGGTTCTTGGTTTAGCTACGGTAGTACCAAACTGGGTCAAGGGCGCGATGCGGTCAAAGCCCTGTTAGAAGACAATATGGAACTGATGGAAGAGCTGGAATCAAAGATTATGGAAACTGTCAAAGCTTTAGAATAGAACCAACCGTAATACTCTAGAAGGCATTGAACCTCTCAAGCTTTAAAACAAAAATGTCGGCGCTGGCCTCTGCCCAAAGGCCATTTTTTTTTCTGATTGACTTTGAACTTGAAAAACCAGTGCTCTGCCCCTTGGAAGATGCACAGCGTCTAGGTTTTAAATTTGAAGTCAAAGCTTTTCGAAATTTCAAACGTAAAAACCGAAAACCAAACCCTTTGGCGCTTTCAATTTCTCCCATCCCAAAAACAACTTACACCAAAGCTTACCATAAAGTAAAAGATGAGATATTTAAAGGTAATACCTTTTTACTTAACCTTACCTTTCCCTCAGTTATTCAATCCCCTCTGGACTTAGAAGAAGTCTTTCACAGGGCCAGAGCTCCCTACAAACTGCTATACCATAATCAATTCGTGGTCTACTCCCCTGAGTGCTTTGTCAAAATCAAAGACAACCTAATTCATTCCTACCCCATGAAAGGCACCATTGATGCAAAATTGCCCGATGCAAAAAAGAAACTGGAGACTGATCCTAAGGAGATCAACGAACACAACACAATCGTGGATCTGATCCGTAACGACCTCTCCAGAGTCGCAAATGAAGTTACCGTAAATCGATTCCGCTACTTGGATAAAATCAAAACCCAAAAAAACGAGATCTATCATACAAGCTCCGAGATTAAAGGCAAACTCCCCACAGACTGGAAAAATCAGTTGCCAGAAATCATTCTTAGTATGCTCCCAGCAGGATCAATCTGTGGCGCTCCCAAAACCAAAACCGTCTCAATCATTAAAAACGTAGAACAAGGCCCTAGAGGTTATTATACGGGCATTTTTGGTTATTTCGATGGTGAAAATCTTGACAGTGCAGTCAACATTCGTTACCTAGAAAAAAAAGACAATAAATTGCTCTATCGAAGTGGAGGTGGCATTACCTTTCTTAGCAATTTGGAATCGGAATACAATGAACTGATTGAAAAGATATATGTACCCCTTGTTTGAATCCCTTTGTGTCCAAGATGGTAAACTGCTTAACTCCCAATGGCACGAAAATCGTTTCCAAACTTCTTATAACCAATATTATGGAAGCCCAGCTCCTTTTTTTCTGTTGGAAGGCCTTAACATCCCTAACAATTTTTCGCAAGGAAGAGTGAAACTAAGAATCCTTTACAACCATAAGGATCGAATTTTCCATTTTGAACACTACCAAATACAGAATATAGAAAGCTTACAGTTAGTCTACACTGAAGAATTGGATTACTCATATAAGTATACAGAGCGGAAAAATTTAAATGCCTTATTTGCGCAAAAGGGTAAATCTGATGATGTATTGATCGTGAAAAAGAGAAGGATTACCGACAGTTCATATGCCAATGTAGTATTTTTTGACGGTAATGAATGGTGGACACCCAATCATCCCCTGCTAAAAGGTACATGTCGCGCCCGACTTTTGAGTCAGGAAATCATAAAAGAGATCTTGCTGGAGGTGAACGACCTAAAAAACTTCAAAGGTCTAAAACTTATCAATGCCATGCGGGACATGGATCAGCCAATTATTCCGATAGAAAACCTGATTTACTGAACCGTTTTAGTTACCTTTTTCCAAACTTCAATGGCGTCAACAGCCATTTGCCTGGGATCATTTTGTAATTCTGAATGGATAAGATCGTAAGTTTTTTGCTGCAACATAGGTATATCATTTTCCGTGAGTCCTTTAGTTGACAAAGGTGGATGTATGTCTACGCGAAGCTGCCCGGGGTAGCCATGGGTGGTGTACCAAGGAAATTTTCTTTTGCAGTCCAAAAAAACCATTGGACAAATAGGCAACTGATGTTCAACTGCAATCTTAAAAGCACCCGGTTTAAATGGATTTAGAAGTATGGTTTCGTCCAAGTACTCCTTTTCGGGAAAAACACAAACGCTATAGCCTTTATCCAAAACTTTTTTGGCCCGACCATAAACACCAAAACGACTTTTGGAACTGTTACGGTCAACCATAATGGCAGCTCTTTTGTAGAGATAACCAAAAAAGGGAATCCTTACTAACTCTTTTTTTCCTACAAACACAAAGGGGTTGGGAGCTGCAGCAAACATTAACATTATATCGATATAACTTGAATGGTTAGCTACCAGTAAATAACTCTTTTTGTTATCTAAAGGGGTACTGATCTTTTTGGTCATCCAAAAACCAGTGCCCAACAAAACAATGCGTGACCAAATGTTACGTGCAATCCAAAAAAAGGAAAGATATCCATTTGGTAAGACCAACAACAATGCCAACAAAGGGAATAACAACAAAACCGGAACGGAAGAAAGCAGGTAAAACCATATCCGCCAAAGTTTAATCAAAAACCTCATCATCCAGTAAAAATACATTTTCTAAAAATGGAGAAATAAGGAAATTGAGCAAACTTTGTGCAACTGTGGAAAAAAAATATCTTTGCAATTAATAATTGACAGCATTTATGGCAAGAATATTGACCGGAGTCCAATCAACAGGTATCCCGCATTTAGGGAATTTATTGGGTGCTGTACTACCTGCCATTCATATGGCATCTGCCTCAGAGAATGAGTCTTTTTTGTTTATTGCCGATCTCCACTCTATCACCCAGATTAAAGAGGGAGAACAGTTATCAAAGAATACTTTTGCTACTGCAGCAGCATGGCTTGCCTGTGGACTTGATGTTAATAAAACCATTTTTTATCGCCAAAGTGATGTGAGTCAAGTCACAGAATTAACTTGGTTCCTGAGTTGCTTTTTCCCCTACCAAAGGCTTACCTTGGCCCATTCCTTTAAAGATAAGGCTGATCAACTTGAAGATGTTAATGCTGGATTGTTCACCTATCCCATGTTAATGGCTGCCGATATTTTAATCTACGATGCCGAAGTGGTCCCCGTGGGAAAAGACCAGTTACAGCACCTCGAAATAACTCGAGATGTAGCCACCCGATTCAATCACCAAATGGGGAATACATTTGTATTGCCTAAAGCCCAAATTCAAAAGGAGACACATTATGTAATTGGCACAGACGGTAATAAAATGTCTAAATCAAAAAACAACATAATCAATATTTTTCAATCTGACAAAGCCTTACACAAACAGATCATGAGTGTAAAAACCGACAGTAAGACAATTGAGGAACCCAAAGACCCAGAAAGCTGTAATGTTTTTAAGCTCTTTTCTCTTATAGCAGATACTGGCCCAATCGAAGATTTAAAAAAACAATATTTGGCCGGAGGTATGGGCTATGGTCATGCCAAACAGGCTTTGTTTAGATTGATGGTTGAGCGATTCAAAACTGAAAGGGAGAAATTCAATTACTACCAAGACCATCCTGAGGAAGTAGAAGTAGCACTAGCTAAGGGAGCTGTTAAAGCAAGTAAAATTGCCGATGAAGTACTACTTCGAGTAAGGCGAAAGTTGGGGCTTTAAATCCACTCAAAAAACTTACCTAGAAATAGCCCTACAAAAAATATTTTCTGCTTCAAAAATAAATTAGTGGTTTTAGCAATGCGAAAATTTGAAGAGATAGCTATGTTGTCGATATTTTCTGGTGGTTCATGGACTGAATTGTAAGATTTTTAGATTACTAAATATACTAACTCAAATAATTGACGTTATTAAAGGGAAGAATTATTAGTATATTTGAGAATGCTGTTGCAACCATACATAAAGGATTTGCTATACCAACACGAGTGTGTGACAATCCCGAATTTCGGGGCTTTTCTCACCCGTTCGATCCATGTATTGATCCATCCTAATACAGGGGTTTTCAACCCCCCGCGGAAAGAAGTTGGTTTCAATCAACTTTTGACTAGCAATGATGGTATTTTGGCCAATTACATGGCGAAAAAGGAAAATGTTTCATATGAAAAAGCCTTGCGGAAAATTGAAAAAGAGGTGATCGTTTGGAAACAGCGCTTGAACACCCAACATTTGACTTTTGAAGGTATTGGTGAAATGCGTCTCAATCCAAATAAGAGAATTACTTTCTCTCCTTTTGGAGGGATTAATTTTGACCTTAATTCTTATGGACTCATAAGTTTTATTAGAAAACCTATATTTACTCCATCTATCCTAACAGAAAAACCTAAACCCATTACAATCATGGAAAATGAAAACAAAGACGACATGATGTTTACCCCGTCTGAAAATGAAAGCGAAAGTAAACGCTCACCGATCATGCGATACGCAATCATTGGTGTTATTGGAATTTCTTTAATTGGTTCGGCTTATTATTTTGGTAACCAATACCTTGCCAATGAGAAGGCCAAGGCTACAGAAATGGCACAAAAGAAAATCAAGAGCAACGTTCAAAAAGCAACCTTTGATCTCGGTTCACTGAGTGAAGTAAATTTGACCTTGGAGGCCAATCCTGAGTTGGTTGAGCAGGCTCCATTGGCGCAAACTTTTTACAGTGTAATTGCTGGATCGTACCGATCTATTGAGAATGCCGAGAAAAAGCTGGCGCAATTAAAAGCCGACGGTTTTAATGCTGCTTTTACCGAGGTTAATCCCGAAGGACTAAACCGTGTGGCCTTTGGACGATTTACTTCAAAGCGAGAAGCTTTGAACTTGCACAATTATATTCGTTTTGCCCTGAAAGAAGAGGCCTGGTATCTTGAAGAAAACTAGATTACATTCTGTAGATCCAGCTTTTTGGATTTTGAGGTTTTAACGCGTTGAATACACTAAATTGTAAAGTAGTTTTACCCGTTTGTGGATGGGTAAATATCTCTCCTATTGGCTGTTTTGCCTTAACTTTATCTCCTTTTTTAACGTAAACCTTACCCATGTTTTTGTAGGTGGTGATATAATTCCCATGCTTAATTAATATGGTGGGATTACTGCCTTTAAAACTGAGTATGGTCATAACCTCCCCCTCAAAAACTGCCCTAGCTTCTGATTTGGGGGTGGTGGCAATGGTCACTCCGTTACTTTTGATCATCGTGGTCTTTACTACTGGATGTGGTTGGGTACCATAACGCTGAATAACAATTCCTTTTTCTACAGGCCAAGGAAGTTTACCCTTGTTGGCAACAAAGTTAGCTGCCAACAACTTCGACTCCGGTGTGAGGGCAAAAGCATTTTTAACGTTTTTACCTGAAGCTTTATTGGAAGCGGCAATGGCCTCCCTAATTAAACGCTCAATTACCTTATCAATCTCAGCCGCCTTGCGTTGTTTTTGTTTGACCTCTATGGCCAAAGATCGGGATTTACTTTTCAGACTCCGGATAAGTCTTTGCTGTGATCTACGTTCTTGTTGTAATTCCTTTTGCGCCTTTCGGTTCTCCATCACCAGTGCCTCTTTTTGGGCCTTTTGCTCCAAAAGGGCTTTGTTTAGAGATTGTAACGTTTTGGTCTTTTGTGTGATCACCTCTCCCTGTTTTTTTCTGAAATTAGTGTATTGTTTCATGTATTGGATCCGCTTATAGGCCTGTAAAAAATCCTCTGATGAAAACAAAAACATTAAACGGTTTTGGGAGGACTTACTTTTGTAGGATTTTTGAATCATTTCGGCATAGTCTTTCTTTAGTTCTTCCAACTCTTTTCTGAGATTTGTGATATCTCTTTGATTGACATTGATCTGCTGGGTCAGAAGATTGGCTTGTTGATTGTTTACCTTGACCAATTCGGTTCTCACTGATATCTTAACATTGAGGTCTTCAACTTGTGAAAGTATGGATTTTTCCCTTTTAGAATTATTAAACAGAAGGGTGTTGATCTGTTTGATCTCCGCCTGCAGTAGCTTTTTTTGTTTTTCCAGCGTTTTCTGTCGGGCAGAGTTCTTCTGGGCCAACCCCAATGATACAAAGAGGATAAAAAAGGCCATACAGAGCTTTCGTATGCGATACATTACATTTCTATTGGTTGGTAACCCGCGGGAATGTCAAAGGGGATGCTTAAGCGGTCAGGAAAATCAGCACGGGTATATTCCAATTTGATGCTGGTCAATTTAGAACCGTCAAAAAGGGAAATCTGAACCTCTCCAGGAATATACTCACCTTCCAATTTTTGGTGATTGAGGTATTTGACTGTCAAAGAATTTAGACTGCCCTTGACCATAAAACGTTGTTCGAGCAAAAGAAAGTTATTGGGATCAAAAAAGAAAGTAGGGCGAAACCGAAGTTTGTTTGATTTTGGTGTCAGAATGTAATATTTTGGATGAGAAATGGTTTCCCATCGGCCTCTATTGAAATTGGTGAGAGGAAGTCCCATCAAAAGATTTTGCAAATCTTTAAATTCAAAACTGGTATTGAATTGTTGGTTGATAAAAGAGACATCTCCCTCAAAGAAAGTTTTTTGAAATTTTTCATAAAAGGAAACCCTCTCGGGAGTAACCAACAGTTTGGCAATGGGAACGATCATGTTGGCACTCATCCATATGGATTTAGATTTTTCCATCCTAAGGTTAATAATGATCTGTTGTTTACGTTTACCATTGTCATAAGTGGTTTTTACTCTAGAACGAAATTTTTTGTAATCGAGTTGATTTTTGTTAATGGCTTTGGTCAGCTCCTTTAATTGAATGTCTTTTATTGGGATTCTGCTGGAACGCAATGCCGGAGATTTACATGCTGCAAAGAACATTACCAAACCCAATATTAGAGTACTTATAAAGTAGAACCTAATGTTGTGCTGTTTCATGACTTTGATAATTCTGAATAATCCCCAATAGAGACAAACTTGAATGTTCCGTCGTATTTAACATGGTTCCCAATCATCGCTCCCTCGAGCTGGGCATTCTGGATAATCGAATGTTTTTGTACCAAACTCTTGGTGATCACACTGTTTTCAATTTGGGTACCCTCGCCTATAGCAGTATGAGGACCCACCTTGGCGTTTTTTAATACCACTCCAGGCCCTATGTAACAGGGTGGGATGATCTGACTGTTCTCTGTAATAACATCCTCTGCAATAAGTTTTTTCCCCTCCTCCTCAAGTATATTAAGCATTTTGGTGTTGGTTTGAAGGGTAATTTTAGGGTTTCCACAGTCCATCCACTCTTTGACAGTGCCAGGAGTAAATATTGCTCCTTTTTCCATCATGGCTAATATGCCTTCATTTAAAAGAAACTCCTCGCCATGGGCTCTTGCTTGTGTCATTTTCTTTTCCAATTCAGCCTTTATAGTTTCACCCTCTTTGAAATAATAAATACCAATCACCGCCAAGTCAGATACAAACTCTTGTGGCTTTTCAACCAACGCAGTTATGTGATTGTCTTCACTCAATTTTACCACGCCGTAGGATTTGGGATTTTCTACTTTCTTGACCCATATCATTCCATCTACTGTTAGATCAAGAGACAAATCAGTGCGAATTAAAGTATCGGCATAAGCAACAATAACGGGTCCAGATAGCGAATCAGCGGCACACATCACAGCATGGCCGGTGCCTAAGGGTTCCAATTGACGGTAAATACTGGCTTTGGCACCCAGGTCTTGGGCTACTTTCGTTAATTCTTCCTCTATATAGGGGGGGAAAAAAGCAGGATCTCCAAGTATGTATGCAACCTCCTCTATTGATTGGTCAACAACTCGTGCAATTTCGTTAACCAATTGTTCAACAATGGGCGATCCAGCAACGGGCAACATGGGCTTTGGAATCGTAATACTGTGTGGTCTTAGCCTTGATCCTCTACCAGCCATAGGTACGATTATTTTCAATTTATTAAATATTAAGTTTTAAATAAAAGCTTTAAACTATTTTTTTCCAGTACTTCCAAACCCTCCGCTTCCTCTTTCGGATTTGGGTAAGGCCTCCACGATTTGCCAGTCAACCTTAGTGAATTGCGCAATGACCAATTGTGCAATTCTATCCTGTGGTGCAATGATAAAATCTTCTAGTGAGAGATTTACCATAATGACTCCTATATCTCCGCGATAATCAGCATCTATGGTTCCAGGAGAGTTGAGAACACTTATACCGTGTTTGGCAGCTAGTCCACTGCGTGGTCGTACTTGTGCTTCATATCCCTCCGGAAGAGCAATGGACAATCCTGTAGGGATGACTTTTCGCTCCAAAGTTTTTAAGGTTATGGGTACTTCGATGTGGGCCCGCAAATCCATTCCGGCCGAGAGACTTGTGGCATATTGAGGCAATTCACCCTTACCAGAAAATAGAACTGGAATTTCAACCATTTTTATCATTTATGTAAAAATACAAAAAGCGTCTTGAACTCTCTGACTCTCTTCTCCTAGATAATTCATTGAATGAAAATTAATTTTTTACTTAGGACGGTTTCAATTATGTCAATAGGATAAATAGTTCTCGATAATATCTTTAAATTGATGTTTTTCAATCAAGCATTTCAAGAATTTGCTCTTTAGTAATCCGGACAAAAGCGTTTTGAGTATAGTTGTCTTTTTCGAAAACAATGCCTAAGTCAGAGTTTTCAAGTAGAGTAACCGTCGAATAGGCAGATGGACCCTTATATATAATTTTCATTCTGGACCAACTTTCTCCATTGTCTGTACTCATCTTGAGGGTAAGGTTTTTCCTAATTGTTTTGTGATTTGCATTGACAAATAATAAAGTTTTTTTTGAAGGAGTAAAAGGAATAATTGCAGCATTGCAACTGGGATCAACCAGGCTGTAATCTGGTCGAGAAACCCAGGTTTTTCCCTCATCTGTAGAGGTATAGATCTGCCGGTATCCTTTACCATTAAGTCTGCAGTTAACCATCCAACTGCCATCACTGAGTTCAACTACTTTTGATTCGTCAGCAGGAATCAATGGGGTTTCAATCAACTGCCAACTGTAACCGTGATCTTCACTTTTGAATAAGTGAAGGCCTTGGTCTAGATTGACAAGAGTGTGTAGAAGAGTTCCTTTTCTGGTTTGAATACCTCTACCAGAGGTTATAAACTTAAAATCTTTGTGCCATTCTGGTTTGGAGATTTGAGTGGTGATATCTACTGGATGAGACCAGGTTTTTCCATTGTCTTGACTTTTGATATACTTCAAATAGTAAATTTGACTTTCGCGGTCGAGATCCATATAATTAAATAGCATAAAGATGGTATTGGTGACCCGATCAACGATCATGGAGGGATCAGAGGCCGATTGCCCCCGGGGGTAATCTACCACCCTTTGGATGGGGGTCCAACTTTTGCCATTGTCGGCGCTTCTTCTGATGACCAGATTGATATTTTTGTTGTCTCGTAAATCGGCACATGAAGAAACTCTTTCGTCAATAGCAGTGATAAGGTCTCCATTGGGTGCCTTAACAATTGAAGGGATTCTATAACATGCAATGCCTTGCTTTTGCGGAAAAAGATCTATAAAATCAAATTCCTGGGCGGGGCTTAGTCCACTGGAAATCAGGGTAATGGTTAAAGCCAGTTTAATTTTAAGTACTGAATTTAAATGTTTCATATACCATGGTAAAAAATAAACAAGAGCAAATTTTCCTCTGACTGCTATTAGTTGGTAATAATTACTGATGTGAAGGGCTAATCAATAGAGGGTCACTCCTAGAATTTTAAGATTTATGTCCTACTAAAAGTAATGAAAATTTGAATTTATGAGATAAAATCCATTTTAGTTAATAAAATGAAAGGGTGCAGGATGATGTTTTCCTAGTTGTTCAAAGCCTCTGCACCACCGACAATTTCGAGGATCTCATTTGTGATGGCTGCTTGTCGTGCTTTGTTATAAGTGAGTTTGAGTTGATCCCTTAGTTCTGTAGCATTGTCGGTAGCCTTGTGCATGGCGGTCATACGGGCACCATGTTCACTGGCAAAGGAATCTCTTACGGCTTTAAAAAACTGCATTTTAAGGGACTTGGGCAATAGTTCATTTATGATGGCGGATTGAGAAGGTTCATAGATATAATCAGTTGTAGAGGATTGTGTGATGTCTTTCTCAGCCACTATTGGAAGGAATTGTTCTGTGGTAACCACTTGTGTCGCCGCATTTTTAAACTGGTTGTACACCAACAATACTTTATCGTAATGTCCTTCGGCAAAAGCATCCATGGCCAAAAGTGCCACCTCAGCAACATTGCTAAAGCTAAGGTTGTCATAAATGGCATCGTGACGATTTTTGATGGGGAAAGTTTTGGAAAGGATATCTACTCCTTTTTTGCCAATTCCCATGATCTCGATGATTTTACCAGCGTAATCTTCCTTGGACAATCTGAGGGTCTCCTTAATTATATTGGTATTGAAGGCTCCACAGAGCCCTCTGTTGGAAGTAATGGAAATGATAAGAATTTTTTCCTCGGCACGTTGTGCGGTAAAGGGGTTTTGTCCTTCCCCATCAAGGCTTCCACTAAGGTTTTGAATGAGTTCGGTCAGCTTGTTGGCATAGGGCCGCATAGCGGTAATGGCATCTTGTGCTTTCTTCAACTTAGCCGCCGATACCATTTTCATGGCGCTGGTGATTTGCATGGTAGAAGAGACCGAGGCAATACGATTCCGTATTTCTTTTAGGTTGGCCATCTATTCAAACGCTTTGGAGGTTTCTTGGCATACAGTATTGAGGGTGTCAAGTACGTTGTCGGTCAACTTACCGGCTTTTAATTCTGCCAAGTCTTTTTTGTGTTTCTTTTTGAGTGTAGCTAAAAACGCGGTTTCAAATTCTTTGACTCTTTCGACAGGAACATTTCTCAAGAGGTTTTTTGACCCTGCATAAATAATGGCTACCTGCTCTTCAACGGTATAGGGGTCGTTTTGAGCCTGCTTGAGTATTTCCACGTTTCTTCGCCCTTTTTCAATGACGTTGAGTGTGGCGGCGTCAAGATCGGAACCGAATTTCGCAAAGGCTTCCAGCTCACGGAACTGGGCTTGGTCAAGCTTTAAGGTCCCAGCGACTTTTTTCATAGACTTGATCTGTGCCGATCCTCCTACCCTGGAAACAGAGATCCCTACGTTGATCGCAGGGCGAACCCCGGAGTTAAAGAGGTCGGATTCTAAAAATATCTGACCATCGGTAATCGATATTACATTGGTAGGAATATAGGCGGAAACGTCTCCCGATTGGGTTTCAATAATGGGTAGCGCAGTGAGTGATCCACCCCCTTTTACCTTGTCTTTTAGGGATTCAGGTAGGTCATTCATGCCCTTGGCGATATCATCATCGGCGATCACCTTTGCGGCACGTTCGAGCAATCTGGAATGAAGGTAGAATACGTCACCCGGATAGGCTTCACGGCCCGGAGGACGACGAAGCAAAAGGGAGACCTCACGATAAGCTACCGCTTGTTTTGACAAGTCGTCATAAATTATTAATGCAGGACGACCGGTGTCTCTAAAGTACTCTCCAATGGCAGCTCCTGCAAAAGGAGCATATACTTGCATGGGAGCTGGGTCGGAAGCATTGGCGGCTACGATGGTAGTGTAGTCTAAGGCGCCTTTGTCTTCCAATGTTTTTGCGATTCCGGCTACTGTAGATGCTTTTTGCCCTACAGCAACATAAATACAATAAACCGGTTCTCCGGCATCATAAAATTCTTTTTGGTTGAGAATGGTATCAATACAAACCGTGGTTTTACCCGTTTGACGGTCACCAATAACCAATTCTCTTTGCCCCCTTCCAACGGGAATCATGGCATCGATAGATTTAATACCGGTTTGTAAGGGCTCGTTCACGGGTTGTCTGAAGATTACTCCAGGAGCTTTTCTCTCCAAGGGCATCAGAAAGGTTTCTCCTTCGATGGGTCCTTTACCATCAATCGGATTTCCCAAAGTATCTACCACACGTCCAACAATACCCTCCCCCACGTTGATGGAAGCAATTTTTTTGGTACGCTTAACGGTGTTTCCTTCTTTGATCTCTTTTGAAGGGCCTAATAATACCACCCCAACATTGTCTTCTTCAAGGTTCAAGACCATTCCATCAATACCATTTTCGAAGGTCACCAACTCGCCATATTCGGCATGTGTAAGGCCGTATACTCTGGCAATCCCGTCTCCTACTTCGAGCACGGTTCCCACTTCGTCTAAAGAAGCGGTGGCTTCAAATCCTGCCAATTGATTTTTTAAAATTGCTGAAACTTCAGCGGGCTTAACATCTGCCATATTCTTTATTTTTCAGTATTAAAATGTAATCAATTCTCTTTTTAACGCTTCAAAGCGGTCTGCTATGCTTGCGTTGTATTGTAAATCTCCAACTCTAAGAATGAATCCTCCTTTGATGGTAGGATCAACGATGTTTTTGAGTTGTATTTTTAGGGGGTTCAAAGTGGCTGCTTTTTTGAGCAATTCCTTTTCTAGGTCTGCCGTTAGAGGAACAGCAGAGGTTACAGTAGCGACCACCTTCCCTTGATGAGTGTCGAACAGTTGGATGTAATGTTGGGCAGTTCCCCCAAGAATTCCTTCCCTACCATTTTGAGAAAGTAGGTCAAAAAAGCTTTTGAGCATTTTGGATGGCTTATGAAAGATTTCATCAATGATCTTTCTTTTTTGCGAACCGGGTAAAACAGGGCTGTTCAACGCAACCTCCAAATCTGGACTGCTTTCCATCACAGAAAGGATATTTTCCATTTCTTGAAAAACAGATTTTTCCTTTTGGTTTTCAATGGCGAATTCCAAAAGTGCTTTGGCGTATCGGATCGAAACTCTCCCTGCTTTCATACTCTAATTATAAGGAGGTGTCTTTGATGAGTTGGTTGACGAGTTTGGAATGCTTGTCCTTACTATCAAGTTCCGAGTCAATCACCTTTTCGGCTATATCCAAAGAAATTTGTGCCACTTGATTTTTGAGTTCATTGAGTGCGGTACGTTTTTCATTTTGAATGGATTCTTGTGCGTGAGCGATAATCTTGTCGGCTTCCGCTTTGGCCTCGGTTTTGGCTTGGGCGACAATCTCGGCACCACTTGAGCGGGCTTCCTTCAAAAGAGCCTCTCGCTCGGCTCGAGCTTCTTTCAAGACTTTTTGGTTGTCTTCCTGGATGGACGCCATTTCCTTTTTGGCTTCCTCAGCCGCATTCATGGCGTCTTTTATGGAATTCTCTCTTTCATTGACTGTATTCAAAATAGGCTTCCAAGCAAACTTTCTCAGAAGCAAGACCAGCCCGATGAATATGAACAACTGCCAAAAA
>JAYPMF010000038.1:9783-16351 GCA_038129785.1 Flavobacteriaceae bacterium | reverse complement strand
TTAATTTTCCATCCTTGAGCAGTGCAAAATCAACAGCAGAGGAATTCGATCGTATAATCAGTTCTTTATTCACTCTGTTGAATTTAGATACGACACCTTTTCCGTGTCGATGTTAAACAATAAATATTCAGGATTTTCCTGGTGATACCGACAAGGCGGTATCAAATTTCAATGAACTTTGGATAAATTTTTAAGTGAATTTCCAAACACTATTTTTTCTTGTGGCGGTTCGCTCTTCGACGCTTTTTTCTTTTGTGCGTGGCTACCTTATGCCGCTTTCTTTTTTTACCACTTGGCATTGTTTGACTTTAAGTTAGAATTTATAAATAATTTTTTAAGCAACTTCTACCTTCGATTTTACGCCATTGGTGAAAGTTTTTGCAGGTTTGAAGGCAGGAATATTGTGTGCTGGTATTCTAACAGCTACATTTTTAGAAATATTTCTACCTGTTTTCTCAGCTCTGGTTTTGATAATAAAGCTTCCAAAACCCCGCAAATAGACATTCTCACCACTTTCTAAAGAATTTTTAATCTCTTTCATGAAGTTCTCAACAGTAGCTTGAACATCTGTTTTGTCGATCCCCAGCTGATCGGATATATTGTTTACTATATCAGCTTTTGTCATATTTTTATTGTGTATTACTATTATTAGTTTAGAGGCTTGCAAATATAAAAATTAAAATTATAATTCATTCAGTCTTACCTTTTTATCTTTACAGATGCTTTTTCCTAAAATTTATTCTTTTTAATTACAGAATGAGCTTTCAAATAAAATTGTTAGACTGGTTTAAAGAAAACCGCAGACCTTTTCCTTGGCGGAACAAACCTGAACCTTATAATGTTTGGCTTTCAGAAATTATTTTACAGCAGACAAGGGCTGCCCAAGGATTACCCTATTATGAATCTTTTATTTCAAATTTTCCTACAATTGAGAAATTGGCTCGGGCAAAAGAAGATGAAATAATGAGATTATGGGAAGGCTTGGGTTATTATTCAAGAGCTAGAAACCTTCATGCTACTGCCAAAATAATTACAAATCAGTACGGCGGAAAGTTCCCCAAAAATTTCAATCATATCAAAAGTCTAAAAGGGATTGGAGACTACACTGCAAGTGCAATTGCCTCTATTTGTTTTGATCAAGAACAAGCAGTTGTGGATGGCAATGTTTACAGGGTACTGTCAAGAATTTTTGGTATTGATCAACCCATTGATGCTTCAGGATCCCACAAAATTTTCAAAAAAAAAGCCCAACAGTTAATCACGGGAACCCCTCCAGGGGACTTCAACCAAGCCATGATGGAGTTTGGAGCACTTCAATGTATTCCAAAAAACCCCAATTGCCAAGATTGTATTTTTAAAAAAGACTGCCTAGCTTTCCAAATTGGAAAAGTAGGCATACTTCCAATTAAAGTAAGAAAAGTGAAAGTAAAAAACCGATTTTTACATTTTCTTGTAATAATAGATAGTTCTAAAAATACACTTCTACAAAAAAGAAAAGAAAAAGGAATTTGGCAAAACTTGTATCAATTTCCTTTAATTGAAACTTTTGATAAACAAAAAAAAATTAAAAAAAACCAAATCGATTCTCTATTAGCTGAATATCAGATCACCTCAGATTTTACTATGGAGAAATGGAATGATAGGCCAATATTTCAAAAACTTACGCATCAGTATTTAGAAATTAATTTTTGGATTCTCAAGTTGAAAGACACTAACAATTTGAGTACACAAAGCAGTAAGATACAAGATTATCCTATGCCTAAGGTACTCCAAAATTTTAGAGACAATTTTTTTATCAACTGATTGTGATTCATTACTTTTGAAATAGTAATCCAAAAATCTTTTATCATGAGTGGTACTTTAAACAAAGTAATGTTAATTGGCCACCTGGGGGATGATGTTAAAATGCATTACTTCGATGGTGGAGGTTGTATAGGAAGATTCCCCCTTGCAACCAACGAGGTATATACTAACAAAACCTCAGGGGAAAAAGTGACCAATACAGACTGGCACAACATAGTGGTCAGGAACAAGGCCGCAGAGATTTGTGAGAAGTACCTTAGCAAAGGAGATAAGATTTACATTGAGGGACGAATCAAAACCAGAAAGTGGCAAGATCAGGATCAAAAAGATCGATATACTACTGAAATCAATTTAGACGAATTTACTTTTTTGACAACTAAAAAGACTGAATCAGAAGGGTTGAACTCCGCCACATCTGCTCCACCACCTAAGGAAGAAAACCCTCCGGAAAGTGATCTTCCGTTTTAATTAAAGTATAAGTTAATTGGATCTCGACCCTTTAAGTATACTAATCATTACCATAGATGTTCAAGGGTCGTTGTTGATCCAGGTCGTTTTACTTGTATTGCTATTGGTAACTTCAGGGCTAGTTTCTGGTGCTGAGGTAGCTTTCTTTTCTTTAACTAAAGAAATATTGGATTCTGAAGAGGAGAAAAAGTCACGGCAAATGGAGATTATCAAAAAGATGCTTCATAACCCCAAACGTCTTTTAGCTACCATTCTAATCACCAATAATTTTATCAATATTGCCATTGTGTTGCTATTTGCCTCACTTGGAGAGAACCTCTTTAGCCTAATCGATAATCCTTTTATTGTCCTTTTGATTGAAATAGGGCTCATTACTTTTTTGATTCTCTTTTTTGGAGAAATCCTTCCTAAGGTTTATGCCAACAGAAATGCATTGTCTTTCTCCAAAACAGTAGCTTTCCCCATTTATACAATAGATCGTTATTTTTTATTTTTTCTCACCATTCCTATGAGTAAAATCACTCGATTTATGGAATCTCGTTTGGCACAAAAAAACAATGAATTTTCGATTGACAAACTGTCTCAAGCTCTGGAGTTGACAAATGAGGAGGAAACCACCAAGGAAGAACACAAAATTTTGCAAGGAATCCTAAATTTTGGGAATACTGACACCAAACAAGTTATGTGTCCACGTATATACCAAAGATTTACTGCCCCATCTTGAGCAATCCAAATTTGAGTGGCAAAAGCTTTTAAAGCCTCCTTTTTATGTTCCAGAAAACAAGAAATTGGATGATCTTTTAAAGGAATTTCAACAGAAAAAAATTCATTTGGCAGTAGTGGTTGATGAATATGGGGGTACTTCTGGAGTAATTACTTTAGAGGATGTGATCGAGGAAATTGTAGGCGATATCAGTGACGAATTTGACGATAATGAATTGATATATTCCAAGTTGGATGATTTTAACTATGTTTTTGATGCCAAGATCAATCTCAAAGATTTTTACAAAGTCATTGATTTGAAGGATGAGGAAATTTTTGAAAAAGCCAAGGGTGAGTCAGAATCCATAGCGGGTTTTGTCCTTGAGATTGCTCAGGCCTTTCCTAAGATAAGTCAAGTCATTAAATTTGAAGGATACCAGTTTGTCATTGAATCCGTCGATCGAAAAAGAATTAAAAGAATTAAGGTTATTTTACCCACCTCCCCATGAGATTAACTATATACACCTTAGCTTTTTCAATTTTTATGATTCTACTATTGGTAAGTTGTGAAAGTGTCGAACAGCCCAAACCCAAAGCACAATTGCTCCTCCAGTATCCCCAGCCAAAATATAAATCAGCACCCAATATTTTCCCGTTTGACTTCGAATACAACGATTGGGCACAATTGAAAAGAACTACAAACACTGCTCCAGATCTATATTATCCCAAAATGAAAGCAACCCTTTATTTGTCTTATGAGAAGGTTGAGAACAATATAAATTCTCTATTGAACGACGCTTATCAGCTTCCCGGAAAGCACATGGTCAAAGCTGAGGAAATTCCCGAAAGAGTCTTTATGGCACCTGATAAAAGGGTCTATGGGACACTTTTTACAGTGGTTGGAAATGCAGCATCTCAACTGCAGTTTTTTCTAACAGATTCTTCTGATCACTTTCTGATGGGTTCACTCTATTTTTACTCACGACCCAATTATGATTCTATAATGCCTGCAGCCAAATATGTGGAGCGAGATGTAATGCACTTGATGGAAACCCTTAGCTGGAAAGATTAATCCAATAGTTGAAAATCTTTGACTTTATAGGCCTTACCCGTATTCAGTACAACTTGCTTAACCTCATTGGCTGACAAGATATTTGCATCAAAGGTTAAAGTGGCTTTTTTGGTCTCAAAATCTACTTTAGCTTCTTTGATCCCTTCAGTCTGGTTAAGGTTTTTTTCAATTCTTGATGCACAACCCACAGCACAAACCATTCCTTCGATGTTCATAGCCAATGAACGAGCTTCATGGAAAAAGGTTTCAACGGTCTCTACAGCTCTTTTTTCTACTGTAACTGTTTTTGGAGCTTTATTATTTTTACATGTACTAAAAATTAACAGTCCGATTAATGGAAATAAGAAATTTAATTTTTTCATGCTACAAAGATAATATTAAATAAGAAGATGATCAGAATGGTTTGGGTTAACGGGTGACTTATTATTTGGGTCAAAAAAAAGTTTTTTCACTAGGTGGTATTTTAATCGAATAAACTATCGAGCATTGGTTCGTTAAGGATGATGGATTTGACCTGAAAATCTATTTTTTGTGGACCCATATCTTGTCTCACTATGTGGGGGAAACGTATCCCATCTACGGTTTTATAATCACTAAAGGAGGTGGTGGAAGATTGAATTTGCCCCTGTATTTCGATGGTCTCTATGGTTTGTAGTTTAAGAAAATCCTTTATAGAATAAAAAGCAGTTTTGCTGTCAGACCATTTGATTTCATAGGCGTCAATTCCATCAACAGATACGATCGCTTTCAGCAAAATTTGATCATAATCGATTTCCAGTTCCGGAAATATGGCAGCATCATTTAGGGCATTTTCCAACTCCGCGCCTTTCATTTCTATTTTTTGTCCCTGCATTTCGTTATAACCTTTGGTGGCGTTTATAACGGTTTTTTGCATCATATTACCCATTATACTGACCTCTAAACGCATTTGATTTTTGGCAGTTTGTCGGTTAGAGACCTGTAAGGTCATGCCCTGCATGCTGGCTTCTGAGATCGATGACTTGGTTTTTATTGCTTCCAATTTGTCTTTACCGCCGATGGACTCAATATACCCTTCAATTACACTCTTGGCCGTCAAACCTTCCGGTAAGGGTTTAGAAAATTCAGGTCGTGCTGTGGCATTGCCATATTTATCATAATAGTTGATCTTTAACTTATTACCATTGAATTCTATTTTTTCCAATGGAATCAAAATATCCCTTCCTTTACCGGTAACCACCACCCGCATTGAATTGAGATTAAAGTATTTTTTCGAGACTCTAGAAATGTCCTCTTTTGTGACCTTTTGTATATTTTTTAAAAGGTTGTTATAGAAATTGGGAGGCAAATTTTGTGTCTTAGTGTTGTAAGCAAAATTGGCAATGTTTTCTGGATCTTCCATAGATCGGATAAGTGAACCTGCATATTTTTCTTTGACCAGTTTGAGTTCTTCATTTGTGACCATTTCTTTATTCATACGGTCAATTTCGTATAATAATTCTACCACAGCACTGTCAGTTACGGCATTACGAGCAGCGGTAAAAGCCCTAAATTGTGATTTGGTTTTATAGTTGATATTAAAACGAGAATAGGATCCATAAGTATAACCTTTATCTTCTCTTAGGTTGAGGAATAGCCTGGCTTCACCACCACCTCCCAAAATTTGATTGGCAATGGTCAGAGCGAAATAATCAGGGTTTTTTCTATCGATATTTGCAGTACTTAATACAGAAATTTCTGATTGAACGGCATTGGGCATTTCCACAAATGCGATTTGGGTTTGGGCTACGTTTTCCGGTGCGGGAAACGATGAGGGGGTAATACTCCCCTTAGCCCATTTGCCAAAATATCTTTGGGTTAGGTTTTTTGCGGTTTCAAAATTGATATCTCCTACTATAGTAATAAAAGCATCTTGAGCGTGAAAGTTTTTTTGATACAATTTATCAATATCATCCATCGATATCCTGTTTACACTTTCTTGTGAAATGTATTCACCATAGGGATGATCTTTGCCGTAGGAGAGAAAGTTTTCTACCCTGCGAGCTGCAGTTTTCACATTTTTTTCACTGGATTTCAAACCTTCTATTACTTTATCAACTTCTTTTTTGAACTCCTCTTCAATGAAATGCGGGTTCAGTATAGCATCAGCCATCATTTCAAAAACCCTGGGGAAGTAGCGTTTTAATGAGTTTGCATAGCCCCCTTGAGCGTTCAGGCTAAGGCGGGCACCCATAAAATCAACTTCCTCCTCAAAATCATCTTTAGGGGTGTTTTTGGATCCTTTTCCCATCATTTTACTCAATAGTCCTGACATGCCTGCTTTTTCTCCCTCCACATAAATGGGGTTGTCTATACGAAGTGAAACAGAGACCTGAGGTAATTTATGATTTTCAACTACCATTAGTGTAAGTCCATTGTCAAATCGGTATTCTTTCGGTGTTCCAAAATTAATTTCCGGAGCAGGGCCAGCTTGGGGTTGAACGGATCGGTCAATTTGTGATTGTAAAGTGCTGAAAAAACCAACGTAAATAAATAATGTTAGGG
>JAYPMF010000038.1:6688-9773 GCA_038129785.1 Flavobacteriaceae bacterium | reverse complement strand
ATGTTAGGGCTTTTTTCATTTTTCTTCTTTTTGGGCTTTAGGTAGATAGTGTAGCTCCAATCGCTGGTTGGGATTGAGATATTTTTGCGCCACATTACGAATTTCTTCCTTGGTAATGGACTTGTAAATGTCTAGCTCTTTGTTGATAAGGTTAGTGTCTCCATTGTAAAATACGTAGTATTCTGCCAATGAATTTGCTATACCTTCTATAGTTGAATTTGAATTGACAAATTCGGATTCAAATTGATTTTGTAGTTTTTGGTAATCTTTTTCAGAGATAAGTTCTTTTTGAATTTTTGTGAGTTCCGCATCAATTTCAGTGATCAAATTTTCCAGTTTGGTTTCACCTAAAGGTAAACTCAAGATCACATAGGTACTGTAATCTTCATTATTCATATTGAAAGCTGTGACTTCAAGTGACATTTTTTGGTTATCCACCAATTTTTTATAAAGTTTGGAACTTTTACCTTGACTAAGGTAGGTCGAAATTACATCCAGCACACGGGCATCTCTGGAATTTCGCCCCGGTGTTCTGTAGGCCAAAAAAATTGCGGGTATTTGAATGTTGGTGTCAAATGCTTCTGCCCTAATAGTTTTGGTTATGGGGAATTCTCTAGGAAAGTCTCTTTGAATATTGCTACCTTTAGGAATTGGTCCAAAATATTCTTCAATCCATTTTTTGGTTTGGGCAACGTTAATGTCTCCAGCAACAGTCAGGGTGGCATTGTTGGGTATATAATATTTTTTGTTGAAGGCCATAAATTCATTGAGGGTTGCAGCATCCAAATGTTCCATTTTTCCTATGCTCGTTCTGCTATATGGGTGTAGTTTATACAAATATGATTTGACCTCTTCATTCCATTTTCCATAAGGCCTGTTGTCATAACGCATTCGTTTTTCCTCTTTGACCACCTCGTTTTGGGTATCTACTCCTGTCTGATCTATAATGGGATGTAGCATGCGTTCAGATTCCATCCAAAGACCCAGTTTAAGATTGTTGGAGGGGAAATTTTCGTAATAATAAGTAAAATCATTCGTAGTATAGGCGTTATTGTAGCCTCCGTTACCCGTGACGATACTGGACCATTTTCCTTTTGGAATGTTTTTGGTACCTTCAAACAGAAGGTGTTCGAAGAAATGCGCAAAACCCGTTCTTTCGGGGTTTTCATCTTTGGAACCTACATGATAGAGTACAGAGGTTGTGACTATAGGAACTGAGCTGTCTTGATGCAAAATTACATGAAGACCGTTTTCGAGATCGTATTCTTCAAATGCTACTTTTTGTCCGTAAAAGAGTTGACAGCCAACCCATAATATTGTAAATATGCTAAGGTTAAGCTTTTTCATAAAATAATTCAGGTTAAATTTAATTCAATTTAATAAATTATATGTTAAGAGTGTTAAAGCTCAATTATTTGAAATCAGATAACCTTGGGAAGTCATCAAGAATTGTAATTAAAAAAAAATTCCTTTTAAAACGAGCATTCTTTATTCTTACTTTGGTTATTGGATGTGTACCCAACTTCGAGAAAGATCAAAATGTCTTGACCCAGTTGCTCAATAATAGTAAGGACTCTTTAATTCAAAAAATATACTCAAATAAAGCAATACACGAAATTCAAATCATTTACACACAGATTATAAGGGATACCGAAGGTAATCCTAGTTTTAAAGAATTTAGTTATCAAGAAAATCCCAAACGTTATTTTTATCCTGCGAGTACTGTAAAGCTTCCAGTAGCGATTTTGGCATTGGAAAAATTAAGAAGACTTCGAAGGGAAGGGATTGAGATCACTCCTGATTCACCCTTTGAGATTCTCGATGATAATCATAATACTCTTTCAGTTTTGGACAGTACCCATCCCGATGGGAAGCTCACCATTTCTCATTTAATTAAAAAATTATTTTTAGTGAGTGACAATCAGGCATACAATTATCTTTTTGATTTTTTAGGTCGAGACAGTATCAATGAAAGTCTTGCTAAAAAAAGAATCCATGATTTTCAGGTTTTCCATAAGTTTTCTGATTCGATAAACAACAATAAAAGCCCTGAGTATGTGTTTTACTCAGATGACAGCAAAGAGATTTATCGTCAGCCATCGAGGGCGTACAAAATCGATTTAAAAAAAAATGATTTTATTGGAGTACTTAAGGGAAAAGGCTATATTGAGGAAGGCGTATTAATCAAAGATCCAATGAATTTTTCGAAAAAGAATTACGCCTCTCTTAGTGCATTAGATCAAATTCTAAAAAGGTTGATTTTTCCGAATCAATTCCCCAAACAAGAGGTTTTTGATCTTAACTCAGAGGATTATGAGTTTATAAGATTCTGGATGAGTAGAACACCTGTCGAAGTTAATGTCCCTCTATACGATAGAGATCATTATTATGACAGTTATTGCAAATTTTTGATGTATGGAGATACAAGAGGGGAAATGTCCAATCGAATACGAATATACAATAAAGTTGGTTTGGCTTTTGGAACTTTGACAGATGTGGCTTATATAAAAGATGATTTGGGAGTGGAGTTTTTTTTGGCAGCAACGATTTTGGTAAATCAAAACCAAATATTCAATGATGGAGAATATGAATATGATGATATGGGGATTCCTTTTCTTGGTGCACTGGGCAGAGCTGTTTACGAATACGAGATACTAAGGCGGGGATTTAAAAAAAGATAAATACCTTAAAAAAACTGTTAGTTGGCAGAAAGAAATGACTAAATTTTAATGAATTAACTTAAATTTACTAGCGTGGAACATAATTTTTTTTTCTTTTTACTCTTACAACTATTTATTTGTCAAACACTAATTGGTCAAGTATTTTCCTACAAAACCCTAAAAAATGGCCAGGACATTCACCACAGAATATTAATGGATGAGGAGTATTATGTAGAAACTCAGTTTACTACCAAGCCCAATCAATTTATAAAAACCATAGGGGGTTTTTATAAAAAAGAGGGAAACCGACTTAGAGTTAACTTAGAGTTCAATTCCAATTTTTCAAAGGACAGTATTAAACATATTTTGATTGAGAAACAGGAAGCATGGAAAAAAATTTCTAAAAAAACCCTACCCCTTCAGGG
>JAYPMF010000038.1:914-6678 GCA_038129785.1 Flavobacteriaceae bacterium | reverse complement strand
ACGAAGAAGAGATACCAATCGCCCAAGGAAAACTATGAAAATTCTGGTGGGGGGGTATTTTCAGTGGATTGCATATGACACCGAGAGATTTTCCTTTTATGGAGCAGGAGGTGGAACTTATGGGGCGACAGCGGAGACTTACACAGAAAATATAGATTATTTCTCTAGGGACAATAATAAAGTGGGCATTTCATTAAGGTTTGAATATGAAAAAAATGGGACGGATTGGTATCACAAGGGTTTCAGCAGTAAGGGAGACCCTTTACATGAAATATGGAAATTCAGAACTCCTTAGCCATTGCGAATTTTTAACCATATCCCTTCAGCTTTCCCATGGATTGTACTTTCAGCCTCTTGCTTATCGCTTGTCTATCCTCCCATTTTCACATGGTTTTCTGGTAATTTGATAACCTTAGGCCTTGGGGGTATTATGTTGGGTATGGGTTTAACCTTGCGATTGGAAGATTTTCTTCAGGTCACCCGAACACCAAAGTGGGTATTGACGGGATTATTTTTACAGTTTACGGTCATGCCTTTTTTTGGATGGCTATTGGGAAAGGTTTTTGACCTAAATCCTTTTTTTGGTGTGGGATTGATTTTAGTAACTAGTTGTCCAGGTGGAACAGCATCTAATGTGATCGTTTTTTTATCTCGATCCAATTTGGCACTATCGGTTACAATGACAGCCATCTCGACCATGGCGGCCATAGTGATGACTCCCTTGTTGACCAGCAGTCTTTCGGGCAATAAGATAGAGGTAGATGCTATGGGATTATTTTACAGTACCCTTAAGGTAGTTTTGGTTCCTGTTGTTTTGGGTGTATTTCTTAATACCCGATTACCACGTTACACTAAAAAGATTCAATTTTACGCTCCATCAGTAGCGGTAATTCTAATCACATTAATTGTTGCCAGTATCATTGGTCAGGGAAAAGAAATCATTTTAGATTCAGGGTTATCATTGATTTTTTCCATAATGATCCTTCATCTGTCAGGATTCTTTTTCGGTTATTTTTTGAGTAAAATTTTGTTAAAAAACGATTCGGTTAGTAAAACTATTTCTGTAGAGGTTGGAATGCAAAATTCTGGTTTGGGAGTGGTTTTGGCTAAGGAAAATTTTATCAATCCTGCAGTGGCTATTCCAGCTGCCATTTCTAGCCTAGTTCATTCTCTTTACGGAAGTATTTTTGTGGCCATTTTCAGCAGATCTGGCAAGTCTTACAATAACAAAGTCAAATAAAACCTTTTAGAAGATTTCGTTTTATATTTAATATGAATTTATATTAAACAAAAATAATCTATGAAAAAAGTTCAATACAGTCGTCGGCAGTTTACTTCCGAATTATTAGGAGGTGCGATTTGCATATGTCTTTCTCCGGTCCTATTTGCACAACAAACATTAGTTTCAGAGAGCGAAATAGATTGGTATGATGTAAAAGAAATTGGGGTAGAGGGAAAAGCGTGGACAGAGACTATAAGATATTTTGACCGTTTGCCTGCGAAAGCGAGGACAATGGTTAGAGAGCCAGTTTGGAATCTTTCCCGCCATTCAGCCGGAATGTGTATGCGTTTTGTTTCGGATTCTTCCAATATATATGTACGTTACAGTCTTTATTTGGAACGATTGGCTATGTCACATATGCCTGCCACAGGGGTGAGCGGCTTGGATTTGTACGCTGGTGATGATGTCGGAGTGGACCGTTGGGTGGGAGTCGTAAGACCCGAAAAACAGCAGATAGAGACCTCGATAGCCAAGAATCTCGGCCCTGGTTCCAGACAATATACGCTCTATTTGCCTCTATTTAATGGATTAGATTCATTGGAGGTTGGTGTACTTAAAGGAGAATCTTTTGAGCCCCTAGCTCCAAGGAAAGAGAAACCCATTCTTTTTTATGGAACTTCGATCATGCATGGTGCCTGTGCCTCTCGACCTGGCATGGCTTTTCCATCTATTTTGGGCAGAAGGTTAAGGCGGCCGACTATCAACTTGGGATTCTCAGGTAATGGTCGTATGGAGGGTGAGGTCGCTAACTTGTTGGCTGAATTAGACCCCTCTCTTTATGTAATTGATTGTCTTCCAAATATGAACGAAATTACTATTTCAGAGCGAGCTGTTCCATTGGTTAAAAAATTAAGGGAAGCAAACAACAAAACACCCATATTGTTAGTAGAGGATCGAAATTTTACCAATACCTCATTTTTTCCCCACAGAAAATCTCATCATCAAAAGAGCCGAGCAGCTCTCAAAAAAGCTTATGACGAACTGAGTGATGCAGGTGTTGGAAACTTGTATTACATGGATGGAGATCACCTATTGGGTAATGATGGAGAAGCAGCTACAGACGGCTCTCATCCCAGTGATCTCGGAATGGTCCGTTATGCCGACGCCTACGAACCTGTATTGAGGTCTATACTAAAGCAATTTTAAAAGTAATTTTAAAGTAAAATGATTAATTTTAACAGATGAGTTTTAAAGGTTTAGATTGATTTCAACCTGAAATCATTGTAAAGTGGAAATGTGTAAAAAATATTAGTATCAATTATTCTATGATATCATATAAAACCTCAAAAATATAGACATGATAAAAAAAACAACTTGGCGTCCTTTGCCTGAATTTTTGACTATTAAGGAAAGTAAAATTGAGGGCCTGGGGGTTTTTGCTGAAAGGGATTTGTCCAAAGGTTTTGACTTGGGGATTTCTCATATCTTCGACGAACGTTTTCCAGATGGATATATTCGATTGCCATTGGGGGGATTTATCAATCATCATGAGATTCCTAATTGTAGAGCCATTATAGCAGAGGAAGACAAAGAAATGGGAAAGATGAGACACATTCGTATTGAAGCCATAGAATCTATTGTTAAGGGTCAAGAAATTACCATTAAGTACATCATCAATAAATTAGATAATCCAAATTGGGAGTTTGAATACGAAATTTCACAATAATTATTTTTAATATTCACTAAAAAAACCCGCGAAGTTTTACTCAAACTTTCACGGGTCAAACCAATTAAACAAACAATAAAGGAGCTTATTATAAGCATTCATAAAGTTAAAACGCGAGTTGTTAAAGAATTGGTAAAGAGAGGTTAAATGGAAGTTAAAATCTATTCAAAAAGATGACCTCTTTTTAACTATAAATTTAATAAAAGAATGGATCAAGTTCTGGAAATTAAGTTTTAAAAACTTTTAAAGACGATTTTACTCACTTTTTAAAGTTTCCTTCTTTGAGAAAAAACACATAAAAATTTAAATAATCCTTTAATAAATAATAATCAGTAAGAAATTAAGCTTTTAAAAAAATCAACCCACTGTTTATTATATAGTTCAGGTTTTAGCAATTTATAGAGTTCCAAAACCTTTGCAGGATCTTTTGCGATCTTGCGATGATCTTTGTAATTAATTTTATCGGGAAAAAACATTCGAAGATTTACCGCCATACTTTTATTTGGAATTTCAGTATGCCAGCCCAAGGGATCGATTAATGGAGAAAAAATCGCAAAGGTGGGCTTTTTAAGCCCTTTGGCAATATTAATGGCTCCTCCTTCATTACCAACTACTGCAACACAATGGTAAGCTGTGGCCATATAATCCCTCAAAGAATTTGGGGTTAAGGATTTCACCACCGCCTTTTGGGTGGTAGGGTGAAGATGCTCAATCAGTTTGTTAATTTGATCTTTTTGATCGGGACGATAATTTAGTATGAATGGAAGCTTTGTTGTTTGATGGGCAGTATCCATCAATTGAGCCATATACTCTAATGGATAGGTTTTATTTTCACTGCTGCCCAAGGCAGAGACCATGATGGCTTGATTTCCCTTGCCCAAGAAGGAGTCTAAACGCACTCTGGTGCTTCTAATTTCCTCTGGGGTAAGATATATTTCAACTTCAATGTTTTTTGGAAAATCCCCTATGATAGGCTCTAACAACTGAAGCCTGTTTTTGATCGACAATTGAAGTTTACCCTCTAGAGTTTTCTTTCTTACGATAGATTGATTGTAAACAATAGAGGAGTAGAATTTTTTGTAACCAATTTTGTGTCTCGCATGGGTAAACAAACAAATCAGTACGCTTTCCAGTTTGCCATAGGCATCAATGACGTAATCATATCTTTTTTTTCTAAACTGATTTAAAAACTTCAAAAGCCCCAATTTATCATTTGCAAAACTGTCTTCAAAAACTATAATCTTATCGATGTATGGATTGTTTCGAATCACATCCAAAGTGTGACGATTGGCAACAAAATCAATATTGGCATTTGGATTCCACAACCTGAGATTTTTACATAGCAAGCTACAGATCAGAACATCTCCGATCATTTTATGTTGGAGGATCAATATTTTGACCATCTAATAGTTTTCTGATAAAACTTTTGAGAACTCATGCTTCAGGTAGTTTATTTAAATTATTATAGATATATTTTAAAATATCTTAAATAAAAATATCAACGGTGACAATTGATAACTTAAATCTAGATTTATGATTAGTGTTATCATAAATGACTACCTCAAAGTTAGTGCATTAGATAAAAAATTTCTCATTTCGGATTTATTATAGTTAAAATAGATTGAGATATGTTTATAAATAGAATAGGTTTAAAGTGGCATCCAAATATAGAGGTTTGTGTAAGGAAATTATTGAATACCAATTTTAAAAAACCTTCTTTTTAATATCATTATAGTAATATTAACCAAAAAAAAGATACATTCTTTATTCTCTAGATTTTTTTGCTTATTCTTGAATTACTTTATCTACTAATTTTGAGTTCATTTTGTTTTTTTAATACTGTAAACGAGTGGGGAGGAGGAGAACGCTGGCACTTGGATATGGCACTTCATCTTAGGTCCAAGGGGCACTTCGTTATAGTCATAACATATCCAGAATCTGTTTTGGGTAAATGTGCCCGAAAAGAGGGCATAAAAGTCTTCGACATTGCATTGAAAAATTTGAGTGTTTTTAATCCATTTGTTTTAAGAAAATTGGTAAATGTATATAAAGCAAATATGGTGGATACTGTAGTTTTAAATCTTTCTCGAGATTTAAAATGTGGTGGAATTTCTGCTAAGATGGCAGGGGTAAAAAATATTATTTTCAGACGTGGAAGTGATCGAAGTGTCAGGAATTATTTTATAAACCGTTATTTATATCAAAAGGTGGTAACGGGAATATTAACCAATTCACAGGCGACCAAGAAAGCCATTTTATCTAATGGTATTTCTTTGGTTGATCCAGATAAAATAACGGTCATCCCCAATGGTATTGATACTCAAAAATTTTTGAATAAGGACTTTCAAGCTCTACAGCCTAAAAAAAAATCCTCCATTGTATTGGGAGCATTGGGAAGGTTGGAGCCTCAAAAGAATTTTAAGTTTTTGATTCCCGTGGCCTTAGAATTAAAAAAAAGGGGTGTTCCTTTTCAATTTTTAATAGGAGGAAAAGGTTCCCAAGAGACAATACTCAAATCGCTAATTGATGAAAATGATCTGACGAATGTATTTCATTTTTTGGGCTTTTTACATAATCCCAAGGACTTACTAATGTCCTCTGATGTCTTTCTTTTGCCTTCTCTATGGGAGGGTTTTGGATATGTCATTGTTGAGGCTTCTTTGTGTGAACTTCCCGTTATAGCATTTGATGTAAGTAGTAATGGTGAGGTGATCAATGAGGCTAACGGATATTTGACACCATCTCAAGATGTAGAAGCATTTTGTGATAAAATTGTTTATTTATACGACCATCCGGAGGAACGCAGTCTCATGGGA
>JAYPMF010000038.1:0-904 GCA_038129785.1 Flavobacteriaceae bacterium | reverse complement strand
TAGGAAGAATTTTGAATTTACCAAAATATTTGAAAGGATTGAGGCTTATTTGATAGGTTAGGATTAAAGTCGGATTTTATATAGCATGGGGTAACTATCAACTTCACCTTCACTGGTGATCCAAAAGGTATTTTGATCGATGATTTTAATGGCTTCTATTTGTTTTCCATCAAGTGGTAATTTGAATTTTTTCATTTTCAATTGGTCTAGATTTTCCATATTAAATGAACTCAGGGTGTATAGAAATTGTTCCCCAGAACGGTTATAGCCCACTAATGCGACCAACTTTGTTGGCCTGTGATAATCGGCTCCTGTGATCAAAGATTGAACATCAAAAGATTTTTTGGGGTTTAGGTTATAATCTCCTTGGGTTTTAGGAATTGAATACAATTCTGTGGCATTGGCCACTCTATTTTTAGAAAATAAGATCAATTCATTTGTCGTGGCTACAAGAGCTTCTGCATCAAAAGGATGTTTGCTTCTTTTGTCAAAGTTTTGTTGATTACTGTAGTTAAATTTTATTTTTCCAACTATTTTAAAATCATTTTTGGGGTCAACGATTAAGATGTTGAGGTTCTGTCTTTTTCCTTTATTGTTTCCGCTATCTGCTATGTAGATGTAATTTTCGTCTTGCGTAATATCTTCCCAGTCAACATTTTCTGCTTCCATAATGCTGTATTCCTTTAGTATAATGCCTGCCTCATTAAATGCATATAAGGAGGCATTTCCCCCGGAATCATTGTGTGTGATGAAAGCATCTTTAAAAAACTCTAGACCAGAAGTTTCCAAAATTTGTTTAGGGAGTTGGATCTTATATATTATTGTTTGAGCGCTAATCTTTAAACTGTTTTTTGGCCCTAAAAAAAAAAGTAAAAGACTAAGTAAAAAAATAAAGGCTTTCAAA
>JAYPMF010000037.1:14881-16772 GCA_038129785.1 Flavobacteriaceae bacterium | reverse complement strand
AGATCTTCATAATGCCATTGAACGGTATCAATCCAGTTTTTTCGGTAGAGTAAATGTTCCAGAGAATCGTTAGGATATGGGTTTTCGAAATCTTGATCTACCTTGTCTAAAAGGTGATATTTATCAATGCTTTCTTTGAATATTTTAATGGAAAGTTGTGCGGTAGAATATTGGCTCATGTCTGCAATTTTCATTGGAACGAATATACAATTTGATCACCAATTTTTTTAGTAAAGAAATGGCAATTGTAGCGATATAATTCCATAATCAAAAAGTTTGAAGAGTAATATCCCCAAAAATAGAATCGTAAATAAGATATTTTTAAAAGAGTCCGATTTAATGCTTTCAAGAAACCCCCCAAAAAAATATGCCCCCGGAACAAAGCTGATAAACCATCGCTCAGAGGGGGTTTCTTCTCCCAATCGCTCATATACAATGCTGAAAAATAGTCAAATAGCAATATATAGAAAGTTTGAAAAAAGCTGGGGATAAGAAAATTTTTTGTTTCCTTTCCACTGCCTTGTGGTACAAATCATAAAAGAAGTCAGTAGGAAGGCCAACCAAATAATATCACCATAAAATAGTGTTTGGATGCTCATCAATTTGATCTGTAAGGGAGGGTTTATTAACTCGATAATTTCGGGAGGCAAGATCCCCGAAAGACTTGCGAATGTATAAGGAATGATAAAAATCGGGAGCAGTAAAGCCAAAATATGTTTAATGTCTTTTAATCCTTTTTGGAAAAGTATTAAAATGGGAAGGAGATAAAAAATCAAAAATAAATTGTTGAATTGTGTTAGTAAGGATATTATAATAGATAGATCCAGTATACTCTTTTGGGTGTTTTTAGAGTTACGTAAATAAATAAAAACAAATTGTCCGTAGACCAATAGAATTACTTGAAGAATGGATGTGAATTTTAGATCAAATGCATAGGGGAAAAAAGAAAAGCAATTGGAAAAGCAATCATATGGATACCGGCTAACTGCCTACCCTTGATTTGGGTTCCTAGTATTGTCATCATTGAAATGATGGTAACCATGAGGATGACGTTACTAATGATATAGTCTATATTACCCAAAAGGGGGGGCTCATTTTTAGAAAGAAAAAAGGATAATAATACCGTGGATATAATAAGTGATATGGAGGTAAAATATGTTCTCGGACCAATTGTTTTAAAAATATTTACTATCATATCCGAATTTATTACTTTAGCAATATAAATAAAGAGCCATAAATGAAAAATTTTTTCGAAGCAATTGCCAGTTTATTTCAAGACCTTTTGTTCCTTCCCTATCAATTGCTTACCAAACTTGAGCCCTTAAGTTGGTGGTTAGCCAATGGGATGAGTTTTCTTTTTTTAGCGATTGGATTTGTTGCTGCAGTATACTGGATTAGGCAATTACTCAAGTTCGACCAAAGTGGAGAGGAAAACAAAGACTCATCTGCTCATTCATTCTTATAGATCGAATCCAATATCTTTTCTGTAGTACATTCCCTCAAAACTTATTTTATCCAAAAGGTTGTAAGATTTTTTGAGTGCTTTTTTATGGTTATCCCCTAACGAGGTCACTGCTATAACCCTGCCACCATTTGTAAGGATTTCACCCTCGTTATTTGTTGTGCCAGCCTGGAATACTGTACTACTGGTTGATGAAGGTAAACCATTTATAATTTTCCCCTTTTTGTAAGCCTCGGGATATCCCCTAGAAACAACTACTACGGTAGTAGCACTTTTTTTTTCCACCAATAGTTCAACCTCATCCAGCTTACCCACTGCAGTAGCATACAACATTTCTGCTAAGTCGTTTTTGATTCTGGGAAAAACGACTTGGGTTTCAGGATCACCCATTCTAACATTATATTCTATAACGTACGGAGTATCCTCAAC
>JAYPMF010000037.1:0-14871 GCA_038129785.1 Flavobacteriaceae bacterium | reverse complement strand
CATTCCGCCAGTATTTAGGCCTGTAACTCCTTCGCCAATACGCTTGTAATCCTTGGCCATTGGTAACGTGATGTGGTTTTTACCGTCAGTTAACACAAAGCAAGAAAGTTCAATTCCGCTCAAAAATTCTTCAATGACAACCTTAGAGGAAGCTTTACCAAATTTTTTATTCAAAAGCATATTAGAGAGTTCCTTTTTAGCATTATCTAAATCATTGATAATGAGTACTCCTTTTCCTGCTGCTAAACCATCTGCTTTAAGTACGTATGGAGGCTTCATTTGCTCTAAAAAGGCATAGCCATCTTGTATCTTTTCGGGGGTAAAACTTCCATATTGAGCCGTGGGTATGTTGTGTCGACTCATAAAGTCCTTGGCAAATTCTTTACTGCCTTCTAATGTAGCCCCTAACTTTTGTGGCCCTATGACAGGGATTTTATTCAATTGGTTGTTATTGAGAAAGAAATCGTGGATGCCATTGACCAATGGATCTTCAGGACCAACAACCACAAGGTCTATATTGTTTTGAATGACCGCATTTTTTAGTGCATCAAAATCGTTAACGCCTATGTTGAGATTGGTAGCCAAGGCTTTAGTCCCTGCGTTTCCAGGAGCTACAAAAAGTCGATCGATCATTTTACTTTGAGCAAGTTTCCAACAAAAGGTATGCTCTCGGCCTCCGCTTCCCAGTACCAATATGTTCAGTTTTTTCATTGGTAACAAATATACTTAAGTGTGTTTTATTTTGATTTAAACCTTTTAAAAATTCCTCTCAACCTGTAGTTTCTTATAAATTTTCCCTGTTTTGCATCGACAATAAAAGGAACGGACTCTCTTTTGGCCTTTAAAAACCCAACGATATAGCTGAAAAAAACACTTACTTCTCGCATCAGCAATGCACGTTTCAAACCAATGACCAAGGTCAATATCAATCCCAACCTCATACGATAGGTGGCTACTCCTTGAAGCCAAGCAGCACCGGGACTGTAATTAAAACCGGTGGGTTTGAGGTGTTTCACTTTTAGCGATGGGTCAACTTTTAATTCCCAACCATAATATTGGGCCATCAATTCGTCTAGTGTATCCCATCCAATAGACCTTTTTATTTTACCGATCTCAAGAAAACAAGCTTTTCGATAGGCTTTGAGAGATCCCCTAATGTGGTCATTATTATTGAGGTTTTCCAAAACCCATTGATAATCCTTATGAATATAGCACTGCCCTGCTGCCATCCCCAGTCGGTTGTTTTCTTTAAAATGCTGCGAGAGCTTGAGCAGGTAATTTGACTCAAAAACCATATCTGCATCAAACTTGCAAATGATGTGATAGTCCTCATCCAATAAGTGATAGCCTTCGTAAAAAGCTTCTATAATTTTTGCCCCTGGAAGGTGTTCTTCGGTGGATTTTTTGTTAACCAGCTGTATCCAGGAATATCGTCTAATAAATTCATTAACCTTTTCGGCTGTTCGATCAGTAGAGTTGTCATTGACCACAACCAGTTGAGTAGGTTTCAACTGCTGGTTGACTAAAGACTCCAAAGTCTCTTCAATGTTATCCTCCTCGTTGTGAGCCGGTATGACAATGTATATTTTCAAGATTTATGCGTTGATTTTTCAGCATAAACAATATAGTGCCTTGGAGTAAAGTATCTTAACAGAGATCGAACGCCAAATGATTTAGGAGGATTAATCCATTTCTGACTTGCCATAATTTTCCAACCTGTTTTTTCCAAAAGCCAATCGAACTGCCAATCTTCAAATTCGTGAAAATGGCGATCTCTTGAATCAGTTTTACTCCGATAATCGTATGAAAACCATAGTTTTAAGGGAACGCTCGCTACCAGTTTTTCAGCCTTAATACTTTTTAAGACTTGGTAAGGAGAAAGCAAATGCTCCAATATTTCAAAAGCAGTTACTACCTCAGCCTTGGAGCTGATCAATCCCTTTTGGTCTTCGTCCAAGTCTTCCCCTTGGGTGTTTTCCACTTTGTAACCCTGAGCCTGCATTAATTCTGACAGAGGGTTTTTGATCCCAAGGTCTAAGATATAGGATGCCGGGTCAATGTGTTGATTCAAAAAATCCAAGGTTTTCAGATGTCGCTTATGATGAAAGTTATTGGGGTACATGGACTACTTTAAAGAAAGTTTATTAGCAATTTCTCTATCGTTTGACAAACGCGGGACTTTGTTTTGACCTCCCAGTTTTCCGATGCTTTTCATGTATTGTTGAAAACCTCCATTGGCAACAGGACTGATGACCAAAGTTCTCAGAACACTTCCTTTCAACAAATCTTGATAATACACATTTTGTTCCTGCATGGATTGATCGAGTTTTTGAGCAAAATCATCCATATTTTGGGGTGGGTTTTCAAATTCAATAAACCATTGGTGGTAGGGAAGGCCCACTTGCGGATCGATTTGTGGAGCTACAGTAAATTCTTTGACTTGGACAGTACTATCCCGGCAAGCTTGTTGCATTGCTGTTTCAACTTCTTTTCCGATAACATGTTCTCCAAAGGCGGAGATGAAGTGTTTGATTCTGCCCGTAACCACCAGTCTATATGGTTTTAGGGAAACAAAACATACCGTATCACCTATATTATAAGCCCACAGGCCTGCAGAGGTGGAGATAATCAGAACATAATTAACCCCCAATACTACCTCTCCCAAGGTATATCTTGTAGGATTTTTCTCCCCAAACTCATCCGCTTTTATGAATTCATAAAATATTCCATTATTCAACAATAATAACAATCCCTTGTCATTTTGTTGATCCTGATAAGCAAAAAAACCCTCGGATGCAGGGAACAATTCAATACTGTCCACCCTCCTTCCAATGAGTTTTTCGAACATGGGGCGGTAAGGCTCATAATTGACCCCACCATAGACAAATAGTGAAAAGTTGGGGAATATTTCACCTATGGCTTTACCGGTTTTAGCTATCATTTTCTCAAAATACATTTGTACCCAAGAGGGAATCCCTGCGATTAAACTCATGTTTTCGAGTAAAGTTTCCTCCACGATTGCATCCACTTTTGTTTCCCAGTCCTCTATACAATTCGTGTCCCAAGAGGGCATCCTGTTTTTTTGTAAATAATTGGGTACATAATGGGCAACAATTCCTGACAGTCTCCCTATGGTGTTGCCTTCTTTTTTTTTGAGAACAGGACTTCCCTGAAGAAAAATTTGTTTGCCGTCGACAAAATCGGTGTTCCCTGTTTGGTGAATGTAATTGAGCAGTGCATCCCGAGCAGCGGTGATATGGGTGGGCATAGATTCTTTGGAGAGTGGAATGAATTTGGCACCTGAGGTCGTTCCACTGGTTTTAGCGTAATAAAGTGGTTTTCCTGGCCACAATACGGAAGTCCTGCCCTCCAGCATTTTATCTACATAAGGTCTGTGTCCTTCATAATCGCGTATAGGAACAGCAATTTGAAAATCTTTAAATTCCTTGATCTTATCAAAACGGTGGTCGCGTCCAAAATCAGTTGCTTTGGCTTTTTGGGTCAAATAATCAAATGTTTTTTGTTGTGCCCAAAGGGGGTTTTTGATCCACTTTTGGTTTTTCTTATGAATGAATTTAGCGAAAATTTTTGCTCCAGCTTTTTTTATCATAAGGTCTTTGAAAAGTCAATAAAATAGGTGGGGTCTACAGAGTATCCATTGATCCAAAGTTCGAAATGGAGGTGCCAGCCCGTGGACAATTCTCCTGTATTACCTGCCTTAGCAATGACTTCTCCTGCTTTGACCAAATCCCCTTGCACTTTTTCCAGAGAGGAGTTGTGTTTGTATACCGATAACAAACCATAATCGTGTTTAACGATGATCACATATCCTGTTTCCGCAGTCCACTCTGAAAATATAACGGTTCCGTGAGCTACAGCCATGATGGGAGCATTTTCGTCTAAAGCTATGTCTACGGCAAAGTGTTTTTTATCTGTATCGTACTTTTGAGAAATAGGACCAACAGCAGGCTGATAGAGAAGGTACTTTACACTGCTCAGGTTATTAGGAATGACATTATATTTGTCCTCTTGGATGACTTCTAACCGAAGAAGAGAGTCTGCCTTGGACATTTGATTGTTTGAATTTAGTGCCTTGGGCAATTCTCCTTTAGCATCGAGCAAAGAGTTTTCTTTTGAATTGATCTCCCCTGTTAGGGCGCTCTTAATAGACATTATAAAACGGTCTTTTTTTTCAAATTCTATGCTAAGAGAGTCTAGTAAAAAGCTGTTTCTGATGGCCTCTTTTCTGATGGACAAGCTTGTATAACCAGGGATAAATTCTTTAAGTGGTGTAAAAGCTACGAAAAAAAAAGAACCCAAGGCTATAAACGTAGTAAATAAAAAAATTAATACAATTATGTTGAACTGGGATATTCTTAAGTAAAACATTTCCTCAAAGGTGGTCTCGTTTATGACTACCATACGATATCGGTTCAATAAGTTTTGAACCCAAAGACGTTTCTTTTTTTTATCTTTTGCCATTAAAAACAAATATAGTGTTTACCCTTAAAAATAAATTGTTGGGTTAGTAAAGAAATTTAGATTACATCGAATAATTATTTACATTTGACTAAAATTAGAAACAATGTATTCAATGATTTATTCTTTAGGCATGATTGGCGCTCCACAAATTATTTTGATCGTCGTTGTCGTTCTTTTATTATTTGGTGGAAGAAAAATTCCCGAGTTGATGAGAGGACTAGGAAGCGGTATCAAAGAATTTAAGAATGCTACCAAAGAAGACGGAGATAAATCCGATACAAAAATAGACAAGTAGTTGTTTAATCAAAAACAACTGTGTCTAAAATAGTATTGAGTTCAAATATCTGATCCCTTTTATTCGATGCTGGTGCAAAAACGAATCCCTCAATCACCATCCATCTCTTTCTCAAAGTGTCCTTTATCATATAATTTACAAAAGGGCCAGCCATAAAATCATTGGCAACCTCCCAGGTACCTTTGGTCAAATAAGTAAGCCTTCCCCCCTTTTGTGTCTTGTAAAAATAGGGGCGATATGCTTTTTCAGTGATCATGTAAGATCCTTTGAGTCTGCCAGGTATATGTGTTTTTCCAATTGAATCTCTGATTTCCGGAATTCGTTTCTTTACATTTCCACGTAATGCTTTAAATGAGAGGCTATAAGCTATCAAATTCATATGTCCCTTGGGGATTTCTTTTTGAATCCAAATAAAATTGTTTGTATCCTTTACTGTATTGTAAGCGGTTGGGTAAATCAACGAAATTTTAAATCGATTATGTAAATGACGGTCTTTGGTCGGGGATTTTTTGATTCTTCTTACCTTCTCTTTGCGTTCATTTTCAGTTAAAACTGCTTTCAATAGCTTAATGTTATCCTCCAAAAAATAAGCTTGTACGTCATCGTCCTCTCCTTTTACTTTTGCCACCACCTGAGGTTGAGCCATCAAATCTTCCGTCAGTTGAAATCCAGCCAAGGAATCTTTGACAAACCAGAGTATATTACGGCTGTTTCTGGCAAAACCCGTAAAGACCTCAGGAGGTATATAGTTGAGGGTAAATTGAGGTTCATCGAAAGGCAAACCCTCAAAAGGGGTTTCAAGTAGTGAACGGGTTTTGTTCCCCAAAACTCCGTCCCAACTTTTTTTTGGCATCACCACGGTCAAGTGATTGATGTTAGCATTGGAATCAGGTAAATACCTCAACTTAGTTTGTTTTTCCTTACAGGAAATAATAAGAATAACAAAAATCCATTTTTTCATGATCTTGAGGCTTATTCCATTAGGGCAGTTATCCCTGGTAAAGTCTTACCCTCAAGACTTTCCAACATAGCGCCACCGCCAGTGGAGATATAACTCATTTTGTCTTCTAATCCAAACTGCTTTACCGCTGCAACTGAGTCTCCTCCTCCTACCAAAGAAAAAGCTCCTGCCGCAGTGCTCTTGCCGATATGCTCCCCCAAGGTAACGGTTCCCGATGAGAAGTTTTCAAATTCAAAAACACCAAGGGGGCCGTTCCACAGAATGGTCTTGGACTGCATTACAATATCCTCGAAGTTCTTTAGGGTTTGAGGGCCTGCGTCCAATCCTTCCCAATCGTTGGGAATTTCTCCTACTTTACAGATTTTTTGGTTAGCATCATTTGAAAAATCCTCTGCAATAATTACATCAACTGGGAGGTGTACCTGCACCCCTTTTACCTTTGCTTTTTCTAAAAGCTCAAGAGCGTAATCGCAATAATCATCCTCACAGATAGAACGGCCTACACCTCCTCCTTTTGCTTTTACAAAGGTATAAACCATTCCTCCTCCAATGATCAAATGATCTATTTTGTCCAATAGGTTTTCGATAATGGTTATTTTGGATGAAACCTTGGAACCGCCAAGAATAGCAAGAACAGGTTTTTCTCCAGATTTCATGACTTTCTCTATGGCGTTAACTTCCTTTTCGAGGAGTCGGCCAAAAAATTTATCCTCTTTGAAAAATTGAGCCATGATGGTGGTGGAGGCGTGTGCCCTGTGAGCGGTTCCGAAAGCATCGTTGACATAACAGTCACCTAATTTTGAAAGGCCCTCTGCAAAATCCAAATCTCCGGCAGTTTCTTCTTTATAGAAGCGGAGGTTTTCCATAAGAATGACAGTACCCGACACAATAGAGGCTGCGGCCTGTTCTGCCGCCGCGCCAACACAGTCATCAAAGAAATTGACAGAGACTTGTAGGATTTCTTCTACTTTACTGACAATGTGAGATAATGATAGTTTTGGATCTTTACCTTTGGGCCTACCTAAGTGGGAAATCAAGACACAGCTTCCTCCCTGATTGAGAATGTAGTCTATGGTTTCTTTGGCCGCGGTGATTCTCGTGGAATCTGTCACTTGAAATTGGTCGTCGAGAGGTACATTAAAATCAACTCTGACAACGACCCTACGATTTAAAAAGTTTTGATTTATTAGGGTTCGCATGCTAAAAAATTTTTTCAAAAGTACCTTTTTTGTGACTCAGAGCAAAAGGTTTTGGCGGTATTGAAAACATAATTTTTTAGGAGAAAAGTAAAATCCAAATGGATTGATTATTTTTAACTCGCTTTAGGTTCATAAAAAAATGTATTCAAGAGAAATCATTGGTCAAGACCGATTGAAACGTCAGTTAAAACAGATAGTTTTAAAGAGTCAAGTTCCTCATAGTCAGGTGTTTATAGATTCAGTTGGCTTTGGTGGGCTCCCTTTAGCCTTGTACTGTGCTTTAGGCTTACTGCATGGCTTCACTACTATTGAGGCTTCTGAAAAAAGCGGAACCCCATCTCTAAAATTATTGGAACATCCCGACTTACATTTTGTATATCCGGTGATCAATAAAGTTTCGGGTAGCTCGAATGCTGTTTCTGATGATTACAAATCCACTTGGGATGATTTTGTTGCCCATCAACCATACGGATCCACACAAGATTGGATTCGTCAGTTGGAAGCTGGAAACAAACAAGGCATTATCGGGGTAGAAGAGGTCTCCAAAATACATCACAAAATGAATCTAAAAGCTCACAATGGAGGAAATAAAGTAATGATCCTCTTTGGTGCCGACAAATTAAGCGAAAATGCCTCCAATAAATTGTTAAAGCTTTTGGAGGAGCCCCCAAAAAACAGCTTTTTTCTCTTGATTTGTGAACAAATAGAAGGTATGCTTCCCACCTTGTTGTCTCGCTGCCAAGAGATAAAGTTGACCCCTTTGACTTCAAGTGACATCAAAAGTGGTATTCAAAAACTAAATATTGAATCAGTTTCGTCTCAAATCCCATACTTAAGTAGAGGAAGTTGGCGAAAGGTTTTAGAAGAACTAAACGCTTCGAGTCACACCATTCATTTTGAAAAACTATTGATTCAATGTCTTAGGGCTGCATTCAAAGCTCCTTCAAACAAAGGTATTGTTATTGATTTGATTCAATGGGCTGATCAGGCTGCCGATCTTGATAGAGAGCAACAAAAAGCTTTTTTAGCCTACGCTTTGGAGTTTATCCGTCAAGCCATGTTAATCTCCTATCAGAGCAAATCTTTACATGACTTTAAAATTCATTCTGATTTCAAAATGCGAAATTTTGCTCCTTATGTACACAGTGCCAACTTACTTTCCTTGGTAAGGCTAATGGAAGACACATCCTATCATTTGGAGCGTAATGCCAACCCTAGAATTCTTTTTAGCCACTTTGCGTTAGAATTAGCAAGAAGTTTAAACACTAGAAAACCTGTTTCCTAAATACATAAACCCAAGATGAATATTTGCCTGTAAAAAAGGCCTTGGCGGAAAACAAAGCGCCCTTAATAACTCCCCTAAATAAAGATAATGATCTCCCCTTATGTTTTTCTGAAAGATAACAGATGTAGAAAACATCAAATCCCAGGGCTCTTTTTTCAACGAAATCAAAACCTAATTCATTAAACATTTTTATTAACCCTTTGGAAGTGAAATGCCATAGGTGTCTCGGAACATCCAAAGCCGCCCAATCTTCTTTATAGTGGATGCTATCATGGCTTTCAAAATTGGGAACGGCAACAAACAAAAGACCCTTAGGTTTTAGGAAACCCTTATAGGCTGTTACAGATATTTCGGGTTCGGGTAAATGTTCAAGTACGTGCCAAAGGGAGATCATGTCAAAGCTACTGGGTGCTAACCCCTTTTCTGTATCCCTAACCTCTAAATTGTTTTTAAGACATATACCTCTTGCTTTGGGATTGCTTTCAATACCATAAACTTGAAATCCCCTTTTTTTCATAAAAGCTAAAAAGGCCCCAGTGCCACAACCCATATCCAATAATCTGCTTTTGGGCTGAAGGTGCTTTTTAAGAAGCGCATATTTATAATTTAGCATAATTTCTCTGGCCAAAACGTATAATAATGAGACGAATGACTCAGGTTTTGAACGATGAGAAATATAATCCAAAGAATCGTAATAAGCATCGAGTGTTTCCAAATGCTCCACATCTGTCCAAGCTCTGTGGCGGGTGGGGTCCCAGTGTATTGAAAAAGATTCTCCGCTGACTAGATGATCAGTAGCCTCTAATATTTTATTTTTTTTTGTCTTGCTCATAGGTTCCACGTGGAACATTTACCGCCCCAGTTTGACCAAAAGTACGCTTATGTCGCTAGGATTGATCCCGCTGATCCTTGAGGCTTGAGAAAGGTTATTGGGTTTAATATTATTAAGCTTTTCCTTCGCCTCGTGAGAAAGTGAGGCAAGAGTGTCATAATCAAAGTCATCCGGTATTTTTATATGATCCAAACGATTGAGCTTCTCTGCATTGGCCATTTCCTTCTCAATATAGCCAGAGTATTTTATCTGAATTTCCGCTTGCTCATACACCTCATCTGTAATCTGTTTTTCATTAATAAATGTTTTAACTGAAGGGATATCTGCCAAATCTTTTCGGCTCAATCTCGGTCGAGATAATATTTTACTAAGTTTGTCAGATTGTTTTACTGTGGCGGATGCGTTTTTTTCGAGTATTGGGTTGACTTCTTTCGGTGAATAACTTTGGGTTTTAAAAAACTGAATCAATTGTTCAGTCTTAGAAGCTTTTTCCTCTACTGCTTGGAGACGTTCTTTTTTGGCCAGTCCCAAATCAAAAGATAGTGGTGTAAGTCTTAAATCAGCATTATCTTGGCGCAAAAGAGTTCGGTATTCTGCCCTAGAAGTAAACATTCTATAGGGCTCTTCAGTGCCTTTGGTGATCAGATCGTCGATCAACACCCCTATATAAGCTTGATTTCTTTTAAGAATAAAAGGGGCCTTGTCGTTTATCTTGTGATGTGCATTGATTCCTGCCATCAGGCCTTGTGAGGCAGCTTCCTCATAACCCGTAGTCCCATTGATTTTTCCAGCAAAAAAAAGTACTGACACCAATTTGGTTTCCAAGCTGTTTTTAAGCTGCGTAGGGGGGAAATAGTCATATTCTATTGCATAGCCAGGCCTGAAGAATTTTACATTTTCAAAACCCTTAACTGAACGAAGTGCTTGGTACTGAATATCTTCGGGAAGAGAGGTGGAAAATCCATTAACATACACCTCTACAGTATCCCAACCTTCAGGCTCTACAAAAATTTGGTGTCTAGATTTATCTGCAAATCTGTTTATTTTGTCTTCTATGGAAGGACAATATCTTGGTCCTGTACTCTGAATATTGCCGTTGAACATTGGAGAGCGATCAAAACCCTCTCTCAACAGATCGTGGACTTTTGAGCTAGTATGTGTAATGTAACAGCTTCGCTGATACTTTAATGGAGTGGTAGGGGTAAAGCTAAATTTTGCTGGCTTTTCATCGCCGGCTTGTTCTTCCATAACTTCGTAATTCAATGAACGACCATCCACCCTTGGTGGTGTTCCAGTTTTCATTCGCCCAGAAACAAAGCCTAATTTTTCTAAACTGTGAGTTAATCCTGTAGATGCTTTTTCGCCGGCACGCCCTCCTCCATAATTTTTTTCTCCTATATGAATAAGCCCATTCAGGAAAGTTCCATTAGTCAAAACCACGCTTTTGGAGCGAATAGGAATCCCCAAAGAAGTTACTACACCCTCTATCCTCCCATCATTAACAATTATGTCTTTAATCATGTCTTGATAGAAATCTAGATTAAGGGTTTGTTCCAGCAAAGCTCTCCATTTAGTGGCAAAAAGCATTCTGTCAGATTGCGCTCTTGGGCTCCACATGGCAGGGCCTTTGGACTGATTTAACATTTTGAACTGTATGGCGGATTCATCTGAAACAATTCCACTATAACCACCAAGAGCATCAATCTCTCTAACTATTTGTCCTTTTGCTATTCCACCCATAGCGGGATTACAAGACATTTGTCCAATGGTTTGAAGATTCATTGTAACCAAAAGAGTTCTTGATCCCATGTTAGCGGCAGCAGCAGCAGCTTCAGCGCCAGCATGGCCGCCTCCAACAACCACTACGTCATATTCTCCTTCAAACATATCAGTGTTTCACGTGGAACAAATTAATACAATCTTCTTCTTTTGAACGCATTAGCGCCTTTTCCTCAATAGATTTGTCATTAAACCCCAAGCAGTGAAGAAGGCCATGAGACAAAAGCCTAAGACACTCATTTTCAGCACTTTGTCTATATTTTTTTGCGTTTTCTTTCAAGGCGTCACAAGAAATATATGCTTCAGCTTTGATCGCCTTGTTTTCAGTATAATCAAATGTCACAATATCAGTATAAGTGTCGTGATTAAGATATTCTTTGTTAATGGTAAACAGAGTATTCGAATCAACAAAATTATATTCCAATTCATCAACAGTATAACCCTCAAGCGCAGCAATAAGTTCAAGCCATTTCACTAAGTCCGCTTCAGCAAGAGTAAGAAAGTTATTATGTGTGAAACGAATCACGCTTTTTTTTGCAAATATAGAACAAAGAAAAAACAAATAATTTCATTAGGCTCAAGCTTGATATTATCTTTGACAAAAAAAAAGAATGAGTGTTCGCGTTAGATTTGCACCAAGCCCGACAGGTGCTCTTCACATTGGAGGGCTAAGAACTGCATTATACAACTACCTATATGCCAAAAAGAACGGGGGTCAATTTATCCTTAGAATTGAAGATACGGATAAGTACCGGAAAGTAAAGGGTGCCGAAGAATATATAACAGAAGCCTTAAGTTGGTGTGGTATAAAACCAGATGAGAGTCCTTCAAAACCTGGAGATTATGGTCCCTACCGACAGAGTGAAAGGAAATCTATTTACCATAAATATATTGGGGAGTTAATTAATAAAGGAAAAGCTTATTATGCTTTTGACACAAACGAGGAACTCAATAAAATAAGAGAGGATAACGAGCGACTAAAGAAAACTTTTAAGTATGGGGCTCATAACCGTATGCAACTCAAAAATGCACTTAGTCAATCTGATGATGTCACCAAAGAGTTTCTGAAAAAGGGTCCTTATGTCGTTAGACTTAAAGTTAATAGCGGTGAAACCATAAAGGTCAAAGATGGTGTAAGAGGATTAATCGAAGTTCAAAGTGATGAAGTTGACGATAAGATATTGATAAAAGCTGACGGGATGCCAACCTATCACTTTGCTAATATTGTGGACGATCATTTGATGAAGATCACTCATGTGATCAGAGGAGAGGAATGGTTGCCCTCACTTGCCTTGCATCAGTTGATTTATGAAGCTTTTGGTTGGGAGGCCCCGGAGTTCATGCATTTACCTTTGATTTTAAAACCTATTGGAAAGGGTAAGCTATCAAAACGAGATGGTGAAAAAATGGGTTTTCCTGTTTTTCCAATAGCGTGGGGAAAATCAAGGGGGTTTAAGGAAAGAGGGTTTTTACCAGAGGCACTGATGAACTATCTCGCTCTTTTAGGGTGGAACCCAGGAACAGATGAAGAGATTTTTGAAATGGATGCCTTGATAAGAAATTTTGATACAAAAAAAATTCAAAAAGCAGGGGCTAAATTTGATTTTGAAAAAGCAAGATGGATAAATCATAAATTTTTAGGGTTTTCAGATGAAAAAGTCATTTTAGAGCGATTTGGCGTGTTTTTTGATTGCTTCCCAGAGAGATGGTCTAAAAAAACGAGAAGCGTCATATACACGCTTATAAAGGATAGATTGTTTTTGCTCGAAGAGATAAAAATAGAATCTAAGCTGTTTTTAGTGGATCCAACAGAATACGATATTAAGGTGTTGAACAAAATTCAAAGACACGATCCTAAAAAAATTGTAAATCAGTTTTGCAAATTAATCAAAGAAGGTGTTCCTGTAAAAAATTGGAAGCACCAAATACTAGAATGGAATGAAAAAGAGGGATTACCATTTGGGGTGATCATGCAAAGTTTACGTTTGGCAATTGTGGGTAATTTAAGTGGCCCAAATATTTTTAGTATTTGCGAGATACTGGGAAATGAAATATCTTTAAAAAGACTAGAAAATTTTTTTAATCACCAACACTAATTAAAAATGAGTTTAACCACCTACATAATTATTTTTATTGTAATACTTATATTAATCTCTAGTATTTTTGTTGTCAAACAACAAACCTCTGCAGTTATAGAGCGATTTGGAAAATTCATTGCCATTCGTAAATCGGGATTACACTTTAAAATTCCCATAATTGACAAAATTGCTGGAAGGGTTAGCTTGAGAATCCTTCAACTGGATGTCATCGTTGAAACGAAAACCAAAGACGATGTTTTTGTAAAACTAAAGGTGTCTGTTCAGTACAAAATTCTTCCGGACAATGTATATGACGCTTTTTATAAGCTAGACTTTCCACAAGACCAGATTACCTCTTATGTGTTTGATGTCGTCAGGGCAGTAGTTCCCAAAATGAGACTTGATGATGTATTCGAAAAGAAAGATGAAATAGCCAACGCCGTAAAAGGAGAATTAAATGATGCTATGGTCAACTACGGATATGATATCATAAAAGCCTTGGTTACAGACATTGACCCTGATGGCGAAGTAAAAACTGCCATGAATAGGATCAATGCTGCTGAAAGACAAAAAATTGCCGCTCAGTACGAAGGGGATGCTGCAAGGATTTTGATTGTTGAGAAAGCCAAAGCTGAAGCGGAAAGCAAAAGGCTGCAGGGTCAAGGAATTGCTGATCAAAGAAGAGAAATAGCAAGGGGCCTTGAAGAGTCTGTTGATGTGCTTAACAATGTGGGTATTAATTCTCAAGAAGCCTCAGCGCTTATTGTGGTTACTCAGCATTACGATACTTTACAGTCCATAGGAGAAGAAACCAATAGCAACCTAATTTTGTTGCCTAACTCACCACAAGCAGGGAGTGATATGCTGAACAATATGGTGGCATCCTTCTCAGCAAGCAACCAAATAGGGGAGGCAATGAAGGCAGAGAATCAGAAAAAACAAAATAAAGAAAACGCTGAGGAATAGGTTAGTTTTTTTTCCAAGTGTCCCTTAGGCCCACTGTTTTATTAAAAACCAAATATCCATCATCTGTTTTGTTTTCAAGAATAAAATAGCCAAGTCGTTGGAATTGGAATTTGTCGCCATCAATTGCGCTAAGCACACTGGGCTCTATATATCCCTGGACTTGAGCAAATGAATTTGGATTAATAAACTGTGTAAGATTTTCGCTTTTGTTTTTGTCAGGTTCTTCTACTGAAAATAGGCGATCGTAAAGGTTCACCTTTATCGGTTGTGCGTGTTCTCTGGAAACCCAATGAAGGGTCCCTTTTACTTTTCTTTGGCTTTCCTCCGTACCTGATCCACTTTTACTCATAGGGTCGTAGCTGCAAATGATTTCGATAACTTCACCTTTTTCGTCTTTAACAACCTCCTCTCCTTTGATTATGTAGGCGTTTTTTAAGCGCACTTCCTTCCCAAGGGTTAGTCTAAAAAACTTCCTGTTAGCCTCCTCCTTAAAATCCTCTCTTTCTATATATAAACTTCCTGAGAAAGGAACTTCTCTGAAGCCTGCCTTATCATCTTCTGGATTATTTTCAGCATTAAGTATTTCGGTTTGACCCTTAGGATAATTTCTAATTGTCAGCTTCACTGGATTTACAACAGCCATAACCCTTGGGGCAATTTTATTCAAATGTTCTCGGATACAAAACTCTAAAAGCGATACGTCTATAATGTTTTCCCTTTTTGCTACCCCTGCAGTATTTACAAAATTTTGTAAAGATTCTGGCGTATATCCCCTTTTTCTCAGTCCGCTTATAGTGGGCATTCTGGGATCGTCCCATCCGGTAACATAACCTTGATCAATCAAATCCTTTAATTTTCTTTTACTCATAACCGTATAGGAAAGGTTTAACCTAGCAAACTCCCTTTGTTTAGGACGAATGCTCTCCAATGGGGATAAGGAATCCAAAAACCAGTCGTAAAGCTCTCGGTGGGGTTTGAACTCTAATGAGCATAA
>JAYPMF010000036.1:7800-16859 GCA_038129785.1 Flavobacteriaceae bacterium | reverse complement strand
GAGTCAAGTGATCCCCTAAATTCGTTACGGCGGTGCACCAAAGTAACACTTTTAGCTACTTCGGTCAATATAATAGTCCAATCCAAAGCCGAGTCCCCACCCCCAGCAATCAGAACATTTTTATTGCGATATTTTTCGGGCTCTCGGATAATATAATCCACCCCCTTGTCCTCCCATTGTTCCAAATTTTCCAGATCAGGTTTTCTGGGTTCGAAGGCACCCAATCCTCCAGCAATAACCACTACCGGTGCATGATGTTTAGTTCCATTATCAGTGGTAACTACGAAGCTATCGTCGGCTTGTTTCTGAATTTCCCTTGCAGTTTCACCCAATGTAAAACCGGGTTGAAAAGGTTGAATTTGCTCCATCAAACGATCCACCAAATCCCCTGCCATAATTTCAGGCTGAGAGGGGATGTCATAAATGGGCTTTTTGGGATAGATCTCTGCACACTGTCCCCCGGGTTGGGGCAGAGAGTCAATCAAGTGGCATTTTAACTTAAGTAATCCTGCTTCAAATACTGCAAACAAACCGGTAGGCCCAGCTCCAATGATTATGATATCCGTTTTGATCATTGATTATGTAGGATCTACACTGACAACTTCCTCGATCTGAGGGGCGTATTTTTTAATGGTCATCTCTACACCCGACTTTAGGGTCATTTGATTAACGGTACAGGAAACACACGCTCCGTGAAGTTGTACCTTAACCTTTTTATCATTTTCGATGGAAACCAATGAGATGTCTCCGCCATCTGAAGCTAAAAAAGGACGAATCTCTTCCAGTGCAACCAGTACTTTTTTTTCTATTTGTTTTGAATCCATTTGTTTTATTTTACTGCAGCACAGCCTACCATACTAGTGATGGTCACTGCCTTTGTTGGAGGTAAAGTGGTATTTCTTTTTAATAATTGGGTCACCATATTTTGAGTGACTTCGGTGATGGACTGCTGAATAGGGGTCTCTTGCTGTAATGCTGCAGGTCTACCCAGGTCTGCAGCTTCTCTAACACTCTGCACCAAAGGCAAAGCTCCCAAAAAAGGTACGTCATAATCTGCTGCCAAGTTTTCTGCTCCTTGTCGCCCAAAAATGTAGTATTTGTTGTCGGGCAATTCTTTGGGGGTAAAATAGGCCATATTCTCGATGATACCCAAAACCGGAACATTTATGCTTTCTTGATTGAACATGGCAATTCCCTTTTTGGCATCTGCAAGTGCTACATTCTGCGGTGTACTGACCACCACTACACCATTAAGAGGGAGTGACTGAACAATACTGAGGTGAATGTCTCCAGTTCCAGGAGGTAAGTCAATGAGTAAAAAGTCTAACTCCCCCCAAGCAGCATCAAAAATCATCTGATTCAAGGCTTTAGCAGCCATTGGACCACGCCAAACGACAGCTTGATTGGCTTGGGTAAAAAATCCGATAGATAATACCTTAACGCCATAGTTTTCTATGGGTGCCATCTTGGACTTTCCATCTACATTGACAGATAAAGGTCTTTTGCCTTCCATATCGAACATAGTGGGCATAGAGGGACCATATATATCGGCATCTAAAACCCCGACACTACAACCCATTTTAGCAAGGGTTACTGCTAGATTAGCTGTTACTGTAGATTTTCCAACTCCGCCTTTGCCAGAGGAAATCGCTATAATGGAGTCAATACCGGAGATGGGCTTACCTTTGATGGATTTAATATGAGCAGGTTTTTCTACTTTTATATTGATTTTTATCTTAGCTTTAGGATAAACCTTTTGGTGGATTACTTCCAATATACTGACCTCTAACTTTTTTCGGGCTTGTAAGCTGGGATTAAATAAACGGATATCTATATCAATTTCATCCCCAAAGACCATAATATTAGTGACCGCTTTGCTATCAATTAGGTTTTCACCTGTTCCGGGTGCGGTGATCGTTTCTAGAGCTTTTATTACCTCTTCCTTGTTCAATTTCATCTCTAGCTAAATTTTTTATACAAATATAATCTAATCTGTTTGGAAACAAAAGTTTAGATATATAAGGGAGGAAGAGATAAGTTTGGATCCCAAAAGAATTTTTTAAAATCTACAATTTGGTCATTTTTTACATTGATTCCCTCGCTCTCAAGGAGTTGTTGCATTAATTTGCATCCTGGAAAATGGTGTTTTCCAGTCAAAAGACCATTGCGATTAACTACACGGTGGGCAGGTACGTCAGGGTGATTGTGGGAAACATTCATTGCATAGCCAACCATCCTGGCACTTTGGGGGTGGCCCAAATAACGAGCAATAGCACCGTAGGAGGTGACCCTACCCACAGGGATTTTTTGGACAACCTGATAAACCTGATCAAAAAATAGAGACATTAGTTGAACTGAAATTGAAGGTAGGTTATGGGTTTGTTTTGATCTAAAAATATTTTTTCATAAAAGGTTTGAACTGCTAAAGCGGCACTTGGAGCATGTGGGTTGTTATATATGTCGTGATGAGCATATAAAAGTTGGTAGTTGGGAACATTCATCAGTCCAAGCGTGTAGCCATAAAGGAACTCACTGTCAGTTTTAAGATGAACACAGCCTTGAATATGCAATATATGTCGATATAGACTTAGAAAATCGGGATGTATCAATCGGTGTTTGGATCTTTTAAACTTGATCTGAGGGTCTGGAAAGGTTATCCATATTTCTGCAACCTCATTAGCAGCAAAAAGTTTATCAATCAATTCTATCTGTGAACGAACAAATACGACATTTTCGCAGTTTTTTTCTAAAGCAGTCTTGGCACCCCTCCATAACCGAGCCCCTTTGATGTCAATCCCAATAAAATTTTTGTGGGGGTTTTGGGTCGCCAGATGTATTGTATATTCTCCCTTTCCACAACCCAACTCCAATATGATTGAGCGGTCGTTTTTAAAATATTTTTTTTGCCAGTGCCCTTTAAATTCAAAAATATCCTTTTCAAGAATTTCTCGCTCAGGCTGAATGACGTTTTTAAGGATTTCATTTTCCCTGAAGCGTTTTAGTTTGTTTTTACTTCCCATTTTATAATTTCAAAAGGCAAAGTTAGCCAATGGAAAATTAATCCTGAATAGAATTTATCTCTACAGAGGCTCGTTGCAGCGTAAATGAAAATTCGGATCCTACTTTTGGGGTACTTTCTACCAATAGCTTTTCCTGATGGGCTTCAATAATATGCTTTACAATGGCTAAGCCCAATCCAGAACCTCCAGCTTTTCTATTCCCAGATTTGTCTACCCTGTAAAAACGCTCGAAAAGTCTGGGCAGGTGTTCCTCGGCAACCCCTTCACCGTTGTCAGAGATCCTAATCAATATTTTTTCATCATTGATTTCTTCCAAGCTCACCTCTGTTTTTCCATTTTTTACACCATACTTGAGTGAATTAACGATCAAATTGGTGAGCACTTGCTGAATCCTTTCCTCATCAGCAAAAACCCGAAAAGACTTCTGATACTCTCTGTCAAAACCTATAGAAATTTTATTTTTTATTGCTTGCATTTCAAGAAGATCAAAAACATTCTCAATCAGTTGTTTGATGTCGAAATTACTTCTATCTATAGTTTTGATTCCTGATTCGAATTGAGTGATCAAATCCAAATCTTTAACTATATAGATCAGTCTCTCAACCCCCTTTGCAGTCCTTTTGAGGTACTTTTCCCTAACGTTTTTATCTTTTATGGCGCTCTCCAATAAGGTTAGCACATAACCCTGAATGGTGAAAAGGGGAGTTTTTAATTCGTGAGAAATATTACCGATGAATTCCTTGCGGTAGTTTTCTTTTTCTTTCAGAGATTCTATTTCCAATTTTTGATCGTCCGCAAACTTTCGCAAACTCTGTCGTAGCACTTCCATATCGGATTGTATTATTTGCTGGCTCATTGATACCCCGGATGGAGAAAGATCTTTGTATATATTCTTAATTTTATTTTGAATGAATCTTTCTATTCTGTAATGGATGAGAAAAACAGAAAAAATGAAGAAAAAGAAAAAAAGGAAAATCATTAAAATGAGACTCTTATAATTGAATTGGAAGTTGAGTAGGTAAAAGAAAAGCGAAAGCAGTATGACCAATAATATAACCAAAATGGCCGAAAGCCTTAACGCTACCCTAAAATTCTTTATCCCAAGCACAATAATTATTTAGTAGGGTTAACAAATTTGTAACCTACCCCTTTAACAGTCTTAAAGTATTTATCACCAACTTTTTCTCTGAGTTTTCTGATGTGTACGTCAATTGTTCTGTCACCTACTACTATTTCACTACCCCAGACCACTTGCATGATTTTTTCTCTTTTAACCACCTTATCCGATTTGGATGCCAAAAGGTAGAGGAGTTCAAATTCTTTTCTGGGCAAAGAAAAGGTCTCACCTTTATGAATAACCTCATATTGCTCTTTATCAATGATTAGTTTGCCTACTTTAATTTTGTTGTGATTTTCTTCCTCTTTTTTAAGACGTCGAAGCAAAGATTTTACTTTGGAAACAATGATCTTGGGTTTGATGGGCTTCGTTACATAGTCATCGGCACCAGCATCAAAGCCCGCCATGAATGAGTAATCCTCCCCTCTAGCAGTGAGGAACATAATAATGGTATCATTGAAATTACCATCTTTACGAAAATGTTCACAAGCTTCAATGCCGTCCATTTCAGGCATCATCACATCCATTATGATCAGATTAGGGAGGGTTTTATTCGCCTTTTTAATGGCTTCTTTACCATTGGAAGCAGTTTTTACTTTGTAACCCTCTTGTAACAAATTGTATTTAATAATCTCAATAACATCGGGTTCATCATCAACCAACAATATATTGATATCCTTTTTTTTCATGGTTTTTATTATCACACTAATATAAAAATTAATATAATTGATAAATCAAAAATCACAAGGTAAAGTCCTAACTATACTGATGGTAATTTATTTTAGTAAATTTGTTACCTAATTCTTAAAAAAAAAGTTTTTGCGAACTGCACTGCTCTTGATAACGTTAATATCTATGCACTTTGTCACTGCACAAGGAAATTTAAAAGGAATTTTTTTTAATGATCATTCCACCGACAAATTAACTTTTCAATTGTATCCTAATCCTTTTACCGGAGGTAAACTTCATATCATTTCCAATCCTACTGAAATCAAGAATATCATAATCCTAAATATTTTGGGAGAAGTAGTTTTTCAAACATCTACTTTTGGGAATTATGTAATTCCTAATAACCTTAAAACTGGTATTTATATTGTAAAAATCAAACAAGGACCCCAACATGGACTTGCTCGTCTGGTCATACCTTGACCCAGTTAAAAAATGACAACAGATCATTTGGAAAATTTTTGGGAAATCGACAGTCATGATGCCTTTGATGCATTGGCTCTAAAGACTTTTTATTTTCAGTATAAAAACAATAAGGTTTACCGATCCTTTTGTGATCTTATAAATTGTCATCCTGCCGAAGTAAAATATGTAAAAGACATTCCCCACCTGCCCATTTCTTTTTTCAAAACAAAAAGGGTTTGTTGTTTTGAAGATGATGATCTGCAATTTTTTAGTTCCAGCAGCACTTCCAAAATGGAGCCCTCTAAGCATTATTATCGCAACCCAAGGGATTATCAAATGAGTTTTAGAAAGGGGTTTGAATATTTTTTCGGAGACATCAAAGATTATACAGTTCTAGCTTTATTACCATCCTACATGGAAAGAGAGGGTTCTTCACTAATTTATATGGTTGATAATATGATCCGCAATAGCCATAAGATGGAGAGCGGATTTTATCTAAATCAATTGGATGTGCTAAAAGAACACATCAACCAGTTAGAAGAAAAAAGTCAAAAAACATTGTTATTGGGGGTATCCTTTGCCTTACTGGATTTGGCTGAAAGCTATTCCTTTGATCTTCATCACACATGTGTTATGGAAACCGGAGGAATGAAAGGCAGGAGGAAGGAATTGACTAGGGAAGAACTACATGACCGTTTGAGAAGAGGGTTTGGAGTAAACAAAATTTACTCTGAGTATGGTATGACTGAATTGCTTTCGCAAGCCTATTCTAAATCTAAAGGTATTTTTGAATGTCCCCCTTGGATGCGTGTTTGTGCAAGAGAACATCAAGATCCTTTTAACCGATTGCCTTGGGGACAAATCGGTGGGCTGAACATCATCGACCTAGCCAACCGTGATAGCTGTGCTTTTATTGCAACTGAAGACTTGGGTAAGGTGTATTCTGATTCACACTTTGAGGTAATGGGACGTTTGGATGACTCAGAAATAAGAGGTTGTAATTTGATGGTAGTTTAACCAACAACTTTTACAATAAAGTAATTTTTCTTTCCCCGTTGCAGTAAAATGTATTGATCATCGATCAAATCTACTGAACCAACAACTAAACTTTCGTCAATCTTAGTTTTATTAACCGAAATGGAATTTTCACGAAGTGCCCTGCGGGCTTCCCCATTAGATTTAAGAAAAGAAGTTTTAGATGATAACAGGGCTATAATATTTATGCCTTGGTCCAGATCAAAACGTGAAATCTTGGCCTGAGGAACACCCTCAAAAACCTCTAAAAAGGTATGACTATCAAGGTTTTTTAAATCTAAAGAGGTAGATCTCCCAAAAAGGATTTGACTGGCCTGAATGGCTTTTTGTAAATCTTCTTCGGAGTGAACCATACGGGTTACTTCCTCTGCAATGGTTTTTTGCAATAACCTCAAGTGGGGGCTCTCTTGATGTTGTTGGATCAAACCATCAATGGTCGGCTTGTCCATCAAAGTAAATATTTTGATGTAATTATTGGCATCATCATCTGAGGTGTTTAACCAATACTGATAAAACTTGTAAGGAGAAGTTCGATTCTTGTCCAGCCAAACATTCCCTCCTTCAGTTTTTCCAAATTTTGTCCCATCAACTTTGGTGATCAATGGGCAGGTAATGGCATAGGCTTTGCCACCCAACTTACGTCGAATCAATTCTGTTCCGGTAGTAATATTTCCCCATTGATCACTTCCACCCATTTGGAGTTTGCAGTTCATATTTTGAAAAAGGTATAAGAAATCATATCCTTGGAGCAATTGATAGGTGAATTCGGTAAAAGACATTCCCACCTTAGAATTGCTATCGAGTCGTTTTTTTACAGAGTCCTTTGCCATCATATAGTTAACGGTTAGGTGCTTCCCGATTTCGCGAGAAAAGTCGATCAAAGTATAGTCCTTGATCCAATCAAAGTTGTTGACCAACTTGGCTGCCATTGGATTTTCTGGATCAAAATCAAGGAAATTTTGCAATTGTTTTCTGATACCATCAACATTTTTCTGTAATGCCTCAGTATCCAAAAGATTTCTTTCGTCGGACTTTCCTGAAGGATCGCCAATCATGCCAGTAGCACCACCCACTAGAGCAATGGGTTGATGGCCGGCTCTTTGAAAGTGAATCAAAATCATGATTTGCACTAGGCTTCCAATGTGAAGAGAGTCAGCTGTAGGGTCAAAACCGATATAGCCCACTGTTTTGTGGTGTTTTAAGTGATCCTCCGTTTCTGGCATGATGTCTTGTAACATCCCTCTCCAGCGAAGTTCTTCTACAAAATTTATCTGCATGGCTTTGATTTGCTAGCAAAGATAGATTTATGCCATAAAACAAAAAATTATTCTTAAAAAAGCATTAGTTTTATTTTATGATATTGGTGACTGGAGCTACTGGATTTATTGGTTCTCACCTGATGTGTCATTTGGCTGAAAAAGATATTTTTCCCGTGGCAATGTATAGACATGAGTCAAACAAAAAGAGGGTTTGGAAACTATTTCAATTTAAGTTTATAGATGCCAAAGAACGCTATGACAAGATCACGTGGAGAAAAGGAGATTTTAGGGATTTTCCCAGCTTAGATGAAGCTTTTGAGGGAATAAGCCATGTTTATCATTGTGCAGGCTACATTTCGTTGGCCCAAAGGGATGTCAAAAAACTACTTGAGATCAATGAAAAAGGTTCTGCCTACTTGGTTGATCTTTGCTTGTCTCATTCGATTAAAAAATTAATATACATAAGCTCTGTTGCTGCTTTAGGAAACGACCCCTCTGCTTCAATAATAGACGAGAATACCCCTTGGGACAAAAATACTGACAAAACCCCATATGCTTATTCTAAATACGGAGGAGAAATGGAAGTTTGGCGTGGAATGGAGGAAGGGCTAAATGCAGTTATTATCAACCCAGCTATAGTTCTGGGAAAAGGCAGCCCGATTGAAATTATTCTACAGCGGTTCAAAAAAGGTCTGAGATGGTATACCCCTGGAAACAAAGCATTCGTAAATATCCAAGATGTAATAATGGTTATGGATGAACTTATGCACTCTAATATAAAAGGTGAACGATTTATTTTAGTAGCTGAGAATTGGACTGGAAAAGCAGTAGCACAAAACATACTAAAAGCTGGAAATTACAATCCAAGTGTGATTTCGATCCCCAAAAGTTTTTTTTATTTCTTTTGGGCTGTGGAATACTTGATTGAATTTTTGGGTATAAGAAAACGATTTTTGACTAGCGCCATGATTAAAGGGCAATATCAACAAAAATCAATTAATGGAGAAAAAATAAAATCATTTATAAATTTCGGGTATTCTCCAATTTCAAAACTAATTTAAAAAAGACTGTAATAATCTACTTATCAAGTAAACTACTATTCCTCTTTACGCATTCTTTCCTGAATACTGTCATTTAACTTTTTGAGTTGGGTTTGAACCAATTTGAAAACGGGAAGGTATTTTTTTGGATTTTTGGCATAGTAGGATTGACTGGAAGCTAACTGTGAACTGTCGATTCCGTACTTATCATATAGGTATTGAGGTACCAAAAGCTGCTTTTTATCTTTTATAAAGGAATTATTACGCTTAATATTTTTCATTAAGATAATATCTGATAAAATCTGACTCATTTGCTGAGGGGGTATCAAATCATCCGGAGGTCTATTTTGAACTGACTCTGTACAAGAAAAAGTAATTATAGATAAAAGGAAAAATATTTTTTTTGTGTTCATCGGTCATACGTTAAGTTTTTACCCAAGTAACCCTCGATAATTCT
>JAYPMF010000036.1:2309-7790 GCA_038129785.1 Flavobacteriaceae bacterium | reverse complement strand
AACCAAATTTCCATTTACAAAAGTTTTGGTGATGGTTGCTTCAAAAGTAGTTCCTTCAAAAGGCGACCATCCACATTGATAGAGCAAGTCTTCTTTGAAAACTGTAAATTTTTTGTTTAGGTCAACTAAAACCAAATCAGCAAAATAACCCTCGCGGAGAAAACCACGATTTTGAATTTTAAACAAAATAGCTGGGTTGTGACAAGCCTTTTCGACAAGCTTTTCCAAAGAGGTTTTGCCCTGTTTTACTGCAGTCAAAAGTGCTGGATAAGCATGCTGTACCAAAGGGCCTCCAGAGGGTGCTTTAGTGTATGGATTTTGCTTTTCTTGTAATGTATGAGGGGCATGATCAGTAGCCAATACGTCAATTTTATCCTCATTAAGGGCTTTCCAGAGGGCTTCTCGATCACTAGCTTTTTTGACCGCTGGATTCCATTTAATCAAGGTTCCTTTGTGAGCATAATCCTCCTCAGAAAACCAAAGATGGTGAATACAAACCTCAGAAGTAATTTTCTTTTCTGATAATTGCTTTTTGTTAGAGAACAACTCAGTTTCTACAGCTGTTGACAAATGAAAGACATGCAATCTGGCCCCAGTGGCTTTGGCCAGACTTATGGCTCTGGATGATGAACGATAACAAGCCTCTTGACTTCTGATAACAGGATGCTTCTCTATTGGAATATTATCTCCGAATTGGGCAATGTATCGAGCCAAGTTTTCTTTTATTGTATTTTCGTCCTCGCAATGAACAGCTATAGGTAAATCAGTACTGGAGAAAATCTTTTCCAATACCTTATCATCATCTACCAGCATATTTCCTGTAGATGAACCTAAAAATAATTTCAGTCCTGCCGCTTTGGTGGTGTCAAAAGAATTAATTTCCTCAAGATTATTATTTGTTCCTCCAAAGAGAAACCCATAGTTGGCGATTGAGTCTTTAGCTGCCCTCTTGAATTTTTCTTCCAAATTTTTTTGAGTAGTGGTTTGAGGTTGAGTATTGGGCATCTCAATAAATGAGGTAATACCTCCAGCCACCGCTGCCCGAGATTCAGAGGCAATTGTGGCCTTGTGTGTCAAGCCCGGCTCCCTAAAATGTACTTGGTCGTCAATCCAGCCTGGCAATAAATGAAGACCCGATGCATCAATGAGTTTTTCACCACCCCCTGGTTTTATGTGGTTGGCAACTTTAACAATCATTTCACCACGAATCAAAAGATCTTTTTGGGAAATCTTTCCCTCATTGACCAGTTTTGCATTTTTAATCAATATCTCCCTCACCAAATTTGGTTTAATATACTTTTGATCCTTAAAATTAGCACTGCAGACAGTGCCTCCCAAATTATTTCTCCATTCATTTTTGAAACCCCATGTTCTCTGTTGGTAAAAACTATAGGGTGTTCTTTATATTTGAGTCCTTTATTCCAAATCTTAAATTTCATTTCGATTTGAAAGGCGTAGCCTACAAATTTTATTTTATTAAAATCTAACTGCTCTAAAACCTCTCTGGTATAGCCAACAAATCCAGCGGTAGGATCTTTTATGGGCATAAAAGTGGTCCACCTGACATATAAAGAGGCCAAGTAGGATAATAAAATCCTGCTTAAAGGCCAATTGACGACATTGATGCCTTTTATATAACGTGAACCTATTACCATGGAGTACTCAGACTTTAGATAATCTAACATCGTGGGTAATTCATTGGGGTGGTGTGACAAATCGGCATCCATCTCAAAAACAAATTCATATTTTTTTTCCAACGCCCACTTAAAGCCATGAATATACGCTTTTCCTAAACCGTCTTTTCGATCTCTTTGCTCCAAATAAAGTCGATTGGAATGAGTTTTAATCAACTCTAATACTAAGTCAGCAGTTCCGTCTGGAGAAGAATCGTCAACAACCAAAATGTCAAAAGCTTTATGTTTTAGAGTCATTTGAACGATCTTTTTTATGTTTTCAACCACGTTGTAGGTAGGAATGATTACCAATGCTTTATCCATAGTGACGGGGTTTCAAATAATAAAGTTAAAAAAAATATAGAGTCAAAATACTTCCTTATTTTTATTTAATGTTTCAATGGACTGAAAGATTTCAACACCAACAAGACTTGATCACTGTAATGATCATTTTAGTTTTTATGACATGTGTTCATCTTTATAGTAATAACAAACATCAGTATAAACTTCTAATTTCTTTATGGAAGATCAAAAGCTACTTTAATATTTATGACAAGGAAAAATTTACCAACCCCTTAAATAAATTCAATTTAATTCTAACATTCATTTCATTAATCACTTTTTCGCTTTTAGTATATTTTTTTTACTGCAAGATTTTGCTCTCCATTTATGGAGAAATTTCATTTTTCACTTTTTCATTTATGCTGTCTTCGCTAATTATATCTCGTTATTGGATACTTAAACTTATTTTTCAATATTCAAGTCAATTGAAACTTTATCATCATATGGTTTTCAGAAGTATAAGTTTTTACGGGTCGATCAGTTTATACGCCCTTTTTTTTATATCTTTTTACTATTATATTTTTTATGATAATAATGAACTACTTTTTATTATATTGACACTGATCCTTTGTTTGGTATACTTATCTCACCTTGCCATCTATATAGGAATCGTCCGGAATAATCCAAACAGTTTAGTTTATTTAATTTTATATCTTTGTGCTTTCAAAATAGCGCCCTGGCTTTGGCTCTATAAATCGATTTATTAGACAAAAGCATAAATAGAAGAAATATGAAAGTGAAGACTATTTTGGTTTCCCAGCCCGAACCTGCGAGTGATAAATCTCCTTACTCAAGATTACAAGAAAAACATAAACTCAAAATTGATTTTCGACCGTTTATTCATGTTGAGGGACTGTCAGCAAAGGAAGTTAGAATGCAAAAAATAAATTTTTCTGACTTTGATAATATCATATTAACTAGTAGAAACGCTGTGGACCATTTCTTCAGAATTACAGAAGAGATGCGATATAAAGTTCCTGATTCTACAAAATATTTTTGTCAGTCTGAGGCTGTTGCATTCTACCTACAGAAGTATGTTGTTTACAGGAAGCGTAAGATTTATGTAGGGGAAAAAAGTATCAATGATTTGGAGGCTGTGTTTAAAAAATTTGAAAAAGAAAAATTTTTACTCCCCAGCTCTGATGTGCTTAAACCAAGCATACCAGATTGTCTTAATAATATGGGTATAGACTGGACAAGGGCACCATTATACAAAACGGTTGTGAGCGATCTTTCCGATTTGAGAGATGTGTACTATGATGTGTTGGTTTTTTTTAGCCCTTCTGGGATTGAGTCACTTTTCAAAAATTTTCCTGATTTTGAACAAAACAATACTAGAATAGCGGCTTACGGCAATGCAACTGTGCTTGCTGCTGATAAAGCAAAATTGAGAATCGACATCAAAGCTCCGACTCCAGATACTCCTTCTATGACAATGGCCATAGAAAAATATATCAGCAATAACGGTAAGTAAGTAATTAGTTTCTATTGCAATTTTTCTTTAAAAGTTTTCGATATTAATATAACCCATCCCAATATCAGCAAACTCCCTCCAATTGGAGTAACTGGACCTAACCATGAAAAATCATAGGGGATCAAATTTCCAAAACATAGGATGAAGATGCTGAAGGAAAAAAGGATAACACCCCAAAAAAACAATTTAAAAATTATAGGACTCCTTGCATATGGAATTTGAGAAAAAATTATCAAAGCCAGACCATGATACATCATGTATCGAATGCCGGTCTCAAAGGATTGTAAAACTTCTGTCGAAAAGTGAGCCTTAAGACTATGACTCGCAAAAGCACCCAAGACCACTGACATTAAGGCAAAGCTACCCCCCACTATAATATATTTTCTCACTAAGTGAATGTAATATTTAAAACATTAATCTCCATTGATTAATTCATTAATTTTATTAACATAAATAGTGTTTTTAATTTAACTATTGAAGGTAAAAAATTAAAATTTTGAAGACAAAAAATGAGGTAGTACTAATCGACGGCCTGGACAAGATCATTCTCAGAGCCCTTATGAAAGATGCGAGAAAGTCGATCAACGAAATTGCTAAAACCGCTGCTATATCTGGAACAGCTGTTCACCAACGGCTAAAAAAATTGGAAAATTCTGGACTCATATCGGGATCTCACATTGTATTGAATCCCAAAATCTTAGGCTATAAAACCATGGCTTTTATTGGTATTTACTTGGACAAAGCTATGAGAAATCCTGAAGCGGTGAAACAACTAGAAAAAATCCCGGAAGTGATAGAGTGTCATTACACTACTGGTAATTGGAGTGTTTTAATCAAAATACTTTGTGAGGATAACGAACATTTGATGACATTGTTGAATAACAAAATTCAAACCATAGATGGAGTATCAAGGACGGAAACTTTCATTTCGCTCAACCAACAGATCAAAAGACAAATTAAGTTATAAAGTATACTTTTAATTGTTATTACGATGTATCAAGGCAAAAATAATAATAAACAACTGCAAAATACCCGAAATTAAATTAGCAGTAATTACAGAAATGCTGTCAATCAAAACCCCATAGCAGAACCAAAAACAAATCCCTACAAACATAATTACATACATGGTAATAGAAACGCCTTTGGCAGTGCGTTTTTTAGATATTTTAATTACCTGAGGGACAAAAGCAATCGTTGTAAAAGCGGCAGCGATCAGACCAATAATCTCAATTTGAAAGTCACTCATCAGATGACAATATTTATAATTTTTCCAGGAACCACAATTATTTTTTTGGGTCTAGATCCCTGAATTTGGTCCAGTGTACGTTGTTCTTTCATAACTGCTTGCTTAATTTCTTCCACACCCATCTCTAAAGAAAGTTTGATCGTAAACCGCATTTTTCCGTTAAAAGAAACTGGGTACTCCTTAGTTGTTTCCTCCACCTTCGAGGGATCGAAAACAGGAAATGGCTCAAATTCAATACTTTTCGGGTGTCCCAATTGTTGCCACAGTTCCTCACAAAAATGAGGTGCGAATGGGGAAAGCAAAATTAAAATAGGCTCCAAAATCGTCTTATTTGAACATTTTAAAGCAGTTAATTCATTGATGCAAATCATAAAAGTACTAACGCAAGTATTGAAAGATAAACGCTCAATGTCATCGGTTATTTTTTTGATGGTTTGGTGCAGTACTTTCATGCTTTCGGCACTGGGTGAATCCTCTGTAACTAAACAATGATCATTTTGATAAAATAACCTCCAGAATTTTTTGAGGAAATTGTGCACACCTGATATTCCGGCGGTATTCCAAGGTTTATCTTGCTCTATGGGGCCCAAAAACATCTCATACATACGAAGAGTGTCAGCACCATATTTATCGCAAATTTCATCAGGATTGACCACATTGTATTTTGATTTGGACATTTTTTCAACCTCCCTTCCAACAATATATTTTCCATTTTCAAGAATAAATTCTGCTTGCTGAAAGTCTTT
>JAYPMF010000036.1:0-2209 GCA_038129785.1 Flavobacteriaceae bacterium | reverse complement strand
TGTCCTGTAGCATGTTCACTTCCGCCCATATACAAATCTACCTCTTTCCAATACTCCATAGCATCATCCGAAAGCCACTGCATTTGATTTAGGGAATCCATATAACGGTTAAAATACCAAGAGCTTCCCGCCCATCCTGGCATGGTATTGAGCTCCAAAGGAAAAACAGATCTATGGTCGATGCGGTCTATGGAGACAACCTCTTCATTGATTTCATCCCAGGCCCATTCCTTGGCATTCCCTAATGGGGGTTTTCCGTCTTCGGTAGGAAGATATTTTTCCACTTCGGGCAGTTCGAGGGGGAGGTGTTGCTCCTTTAAAGGTACTGGAATATCACCTTTGAAATACACAGGGATGGGCTCTCCCCAATATCTTTGCCGGCTAAATATAGCATCCCTGAGCCTGAAATTTACCGCCCCTTTTCCATATTTTTTTAATTCCAACTCGGTAATCACTTTCTCCACTGCTGCTTTGTAATGCAAACCATTTAAAAAATCAGAATCAGTCAATTTTACATTCCCTTTTTCAGAAAAAGCACCTTCAGATACATCAACACCATCAAATATATTGATTATGGGTAAATTAAAATGGGTTGCAAAATCAAAGTCCCTTTGATCTCCGCTGGGTACCGCCATAACCGCTCCGGTTCCATAACCTGACAATACATATTCCCCAATCCAAATGGGAATAGATAGTCCGGTAAAAGGGTGAAGGGCATAAGCACCCGTAAACACTCCACTGATAGTCTTAACATCAGCTTGTCGTTCTAGGTCCGATTTTTGAGCAACCCGGTCGAGGTAATCCGCAACCGCTTTCTGTTGATCTACGCTGGTTATTTTTTTAATCAACTGGTGCTCAGGAGCAAGCGTCATATAAGTAACTCCAAAAATGGTGTCCGGACGAGTGGTAAAGACTTTAATGGTCTCGGAGCTGTTTTCTATTTGAAAATAGATAATGGCTCCTCTGGATTTTCCAATCCAATTCCTTTGCATTTCCTTAAGAGAATCCGACCAGTCCAATTCATCCAAGTCTTTTAATAGCCTATTGGCATAGGCACTGATGCGCATGCTCCATTGACGCATTTTCTTTTTGGTGACCGGATGTCCCCCGCGTTCTGATACACCATTTACAATTTCGTCATTGGCCAAAACAGTTCCCAATGCAGGACACCAATTGACTTGTGTTTCGGACAAATAGGTGAGTCGATAAAACAATAAGATTTTTTGTTGTTTATCGCTATCGTAAGTGTTCCATTGATGGGCATCGAAAAGCGGAGTATCCTTATCGCAATGTGCTTTGATATTTAAATTACCTTCCTTTTCGAAGCGATTAATCAGCTCTAAAATAGGGAGTGCCTTATTAGTCTTGAGATCATAATAAGCGTCAAATAATTTGAGAAAAATCCACTGAGTCCATCGGTAGTAATTAGGATCTGATGTCCTAACTTCACGATCCCAATCGAAAGAAAATCCCATTCGATCGAGTTGCTGACGGTATCTATTGATATTGGTTGTTGTAGTTTTGGAGGGATGTTGTCCGGTTTGGATCGCATATTGCTCAGCTGGGAGTCCAAAAGAATCGAAGCCTTGAGGATGAAGAACATTAAATCCTGAATGCCTTTTGAATCGCGCAATAATGTCACTTGCAATGTATCCCAAAGGATGACCCACATGAAGACCGGCACCAGAGGGGTAAGGAAACATATCCAGGACATAATACTTGGGTTTTTCACTTTTGTTGTGTGCCTTGAAGGTTTTATGAGTCGCCCAAAAGTTTTGCCACTTTTTTTCGATTTCCAGAAAATTGTAATCCATTAAGGCTTGTTTTTTTGAATGCGTAAAAATAAGCTTATTAGGAAAGGAAAAAAAGTTTCCAGCATACAAGGTTCTTTTTATTGATGGTTTTTTAATTTTACAGAAAACAAACTTGTTCCATGAAGCAACTGACTGAAGAAAAATTCAATAAGCGAAGACTTATTTCTACTTATTTTTCTGTAGTTGTGAGTATTACTTTAGTATTGTTTTTAACCGGTGTTTTGGGGCTTTTATTGGTCAATTCCAAAAAAGTAGCAGATCACTTTAAAGAGCAGATTGTAATGACAATCTATGTCAAGGATTCTGCAAAAGAGGTGGAATTAAAACAACTTCAAAAAACTTTACGTTTAAATTCTGCCACCAAAAAAGTCATTTATGTTTCAAAAGAAGAAGCC